>JACVQG010000009.1 GCA_015661045.1 Dehalococcoidia bacterium
GGTAAGGTTATCCCTACCTCTACATTGAAAAGAAAAAGCGATCCCTGTAAAAAACGGGGTTCGCTTTTTTATAGCCTCACAAAAGATAACTATGCTGCAATCAATATTATAGCCACACCACGTATGGCTCTACACATAATAGATTGTCTATTTCTCTTTAAGCTCCAGGCTGAAAGATATTTCAGGCATTTGGGGATTTGGTTGTATTATGTTGCTAACCCTGACACTCGAAAACAAGCCTTTGCCTTCTAAAGAAGCTATAAATTTTACGATAGCCTCATAGTCATCCGTTTTCCCCTGTAACTGAATTAACCTATTTGACATTACAACCGAATCCACACTAAGCCCAGGGGTAATAGTTTCGTAAACTACAGCCAATGGAACAGCAAATCTCTTATTTTGGCCTGTAATAACCTCCTGTGCCTTTTCTAATTTCTCTGTTTGAACCTCTACCTCTTTGATATTAGATTCTAGCTTTACTGACTCTCTTTTAGCTAATCTCTTAAGAACAACTTCTTGATTGAGCCTATACCATTCAGCTTGCACTTGGTCCTTGGCTACGGCTACCTTACTACTCATCTGATAGATTGGAAATATAGCCATTATCCCTAGCATGGCAGCAGCGCCTATCATAGATACTTTCAAAACACCACGATATGGCCGGTAAATAGCGGATAACACGTTGATGTTCACCCATTGAAAAGTCATAGTATTTTTATTTGATATTAACCCCAGGGCTAAACCGACATTTACCGCATATTTACCCAAAGAAAATTCTGGTGGATAGCTTAATGAAACATCCAACTTTTCAACCGGGTGGTTGGTAATTGTAGAAAATTGCTTAATATCATTTTCATTCATACATAGAGAGCCTGTAATAAAAACTGGGTTATCAGCCTTGATGGGCTGTTGTGCATTGTTCCGATTAAAATATTCTATTGTTCTAGATATTTCACCGGCTATAGTAGAGATAGAAGTTTGGTCGTCTCGGTTTAACATTCGGAAAAAAGCCGGTACACCCTGTACAACAATGACCACATCCACGCTATAACTTTGAATATCCACAATAATGGCTTGCTGTTGTTTAATCAACCTGGCTAAAGCCAGAGGCTTTATTTCAACTTTATCGCCAACTGTCTTTCCCTTTTTTAAAGCCGTTGCAATTCTGTCCAGATTACCCTTGGGGGTGGCCAAAATGTAAAACCTTTGATAACTGCGCGTCTGACTCAGAATGTGCCAGAAGATGTGACTGGCATCAGTGGCTGTAGGGATAGCTCGTGCCGCTTCTCGACCAATAGCCTCGTAGATTGAAGATGATGATAATTTTGGAAGAGTGATAATACGAGAAAGCGAATGGAAGCCGCTTATACTGCATATAACTTTTCTGTTCTTTATATGTTGCCTTTTTAGAAACTCATAAATCAACCCGCCTAACTCATCAGGATTAACAATTCCACCATCCTTAACAATTCCAGGTTTCAAATATGATGAATCCCATCTTTCTACATCGGTACCCCGGAACACCACAAGGTGCATCCCATCATCTTCAACAGATAGCGTTACCAATTTTCGAACAAACGGGCTCCTTTTGGAGACAAAACGGATAAGATTACTCCCCGAGTACAATAACTTCTTGAAAGACACTAGCAAGCACCAGTTCCAGAACCTAGGATTCCCTATAAAAAGCCTGTAGACCTTCCTGGGTTTGCTTATATAACTATTACTTAGCATGACTATTTTTTGCCCCTCTCTGGCTTCTGCAATTTAGGAGCGAATTCGGTCCTGGAACGACTATAGAACATTAATTCTAGACTAGAGCTATAGTTTGCTTTATTTTTTTCCAACGCGACCTTTTGTAATACCAGGGGGCCAGCTTCATACCGCTCTAACCTGCTAATCAACGTAAGCAATGACCACAAAGTTCCCTCAACCTTTAAGCTAAAAGGCCATGAATAAAAAACGTTCTCCCCCACAATTTGCCTGGCTGGTGGCTTCTCTTGAATATTGGTCACCTGAACGTCACTCTGTGTAGCTATCGTTAAGATAGCCTGGAGAGACGTGCTTCCTTTTAATTCTGCTGGGAAAAAGTTTGTTGCTTTTTCCTGCTTTTCCTGTGCTTCCCTTAATCTATCCTTAGAAACAGATGGCATTATTGGTTGTCCCTTGATAGCTGCAGCCAGATTGGATGCTTCCTCTTCTAAGGCTTTTAATTCCTTATCGTCCTGAAACGTATTAGCGGCTAAGCTCCCGGAAAAAATCAGGAATATGCCTATCAATAACGGGACTATTATGCCGATACTAATCCTGGCTCTATTGATTTTTATTGATTTAGTTTTAATGCGAGTAACCATATTTACCTCATTTTATATCCCAGGAGAGAACAACAACATCCCCTTCAGAAATGCCGATAGCGCTCTGTATATATATGGAACCTGCTTCCGCTCTGATATTGTATCTCTCTCCCCCATTGGCCATGACGCATCCTACGTCATCTGGTGTAAATATAACCCATGCTCCGTCACAGAATCCACAGTAATTTCCATTGTCAAGAATACCTGTAGCTTGAAAGGTCTGGGTAAATTGCTCTCCATTATCAATTTTGGGAAGGGGAGGTGAGAAATCCCAGGTGAATATTGTGTTATTGATAGTCGGGGCATCTGTCGTGAAACCCCCGGCGGACCCGACAACATAGGTAAAGCCTGATGGTAATTCGTAACCTATTTCCTCAAAATGCAGGCTGCTTGTTCCAATATTCTTAAAGATAATTGAATAGTTAAAAACAGTTGGCACTCCAGGTGGAGCAGTTGTAGGGTCTACAGTTCTGGTGACCTCAGCCCTATTATTGGGGTTTGGAGACAGGTTATCCCCACAAAGAGCGCTGGCTCCATAGAATAGTTTGGTAATTGTGACACCTATTGGCAAATCATTAACACTTGGATAGACATAATTAAAAGGCGTTTCAAAATCCAGCAATAAACCGTCATACTTAATACGCCATATTGCATGTTCCACCCCGGAATCGGCCGCGTAATTTTCTTTAATTGCTGCCGTCCCCTTCTGTAAGCTATAAAGATTTGTACTAATATACGTCATTAGCGGGCCAATTATAAGAATCCCTCCAACCATAGCAATAAGAGCCAGTAGTAAGATCATTCCTTCTTCCTGATTAGTTTTAGGCACCATTGTTTACCTCCCGGCTAGTCCCAGCTAGGTCGCAGATAAATATTATATGTCTTAGCCTGTCCCTCTGAACTTATGGCTATCGTTACAATGCGGCCTGTAATCGAAACCGCTACAGAAGGAATACCCCTGGCTATAGTCGTTATTTGCCCATCATAGTTCCGTCTGAGTTCACCACCCGCTAATGTATACGTAATAGTACTACTGACGGGCGGGTCTACATAGTAATCGGTTCTATAAAAATCAACAGGTGTTATTGCAAGGTCAATGGGCAAAGCTCCATCAACCAGACTCGTTCTATTCGTTACCTGCACATCACGGCTGAGCCACCTCCCGGCAATCTGGATGTTGTGTATCGACGGAAGTATACTTTGCGCCTTATTATTAGCCTTAAATATGTAAAATACTGTCGAGCTGGCTCCTGTAGCTACAATAACTACAATAGCCAGAGACACAACACTCTCAACCAGAGTAAAACCAAACTGCCTTTTCATCTATTTACCTTAAAGTTTTTAATTACCCTGATAACTTTGCTATTGTGAAATACAGTTACTGCAACCTGCTGCATGGCAGATGGATCAACCCCGGATATTGATTCCACGGCTACCGCTGTTGTGTAACCCGATGGTGCAGAAACAAGGGAATAACCTCCTCCTGAGAGGTAGGCCTGGCTTTTTAAGCTTTCAAGTTGAGAACGCTCCAGGCTTTCAGCTATCGCTACCTCCTCCGATGTCCTCAACCCGATGAGACCAGTTGATATTGAGCTCAGAAGTGTTGTCACGAACACACCTACAATAGCTAACCCCAATAGTGCATCCAGCAGCATGAACCCTCGCTGAGTTTGGAACTTCCCCGATAACATACTGGTCACTTATACCCGCCTTCACTTGATGGATCCCAGAATAGAATATATGGGCATAATAACCGAAATAGCGATGAAACCAACAAGAACGGAGATAGCCACAGTAAGCGCAGGCTCTAACATTGCCAGCATTGCCTGAGACCTCTCATCGACCTCCGTCTCATAAGCGTTGGCTACAACTGACAACGTTGAGTTCAGACTCCCGGTCTCCTCACCTACTCTAACCATCTGTACCAGCATGGAAGGAAACAACTTTGCACGCGAAAGCGGCCCTGATAAACCGTGCCCTTGCAATAGTTCCTTGGCCGCCTTTTCAAGAGCCTCGTTTATTATTTTATTCTTGCATGTGCTGGCGCCCGATTCAACGCTTGCAGATACTGTTACTCCTGATTGCAGCAAGGTGGACACCGTACCGGCGAATCGGGCTATTTCAGTATAAATGATGATATTACCAAGCACGGGAACCTTAAGGAGGATGCCATCTAATTGTCTCTTTCCTTTCAAAGTGCGAAGCCGGAAATAAAGAAAACCACCAAAAGCAGCGATAATCAACAATAATACTAGAATATTAGCTTTTAGAAATGTTGAAGTCGCCATTAACATTCTCGTGGGTAGAGGTAACTCGGCGCCTAAGCTGGTAAACATTCCAGACATAGCTGGTAAAACCAGTACCATTAAAAGGATAACTACCACCACCGCCACCCCTCCTACAAAACTTGGATACATTAAAGCCTTTGAAAGTTTCTTGCCGGCATCTCTTTGTTTCTCAATGTACGCGCTTGCCTGTCTTAACGCTCCCTCTATATTTCCAGTCTGTTCGCCAACCTCTATCATTTTTACATAAGTAGGCGGGAAAACAGAGGGGAATTGATGTAATACAGCGCCTAACTGGTTGCCGGCTCGTAATTTTTTTGCCATATCATCAAACAAAGATTTTACCGAACCCGAAGGCGCCTGTTCTTTTAAAATTTCTATACCGGCAACTATGTCTATGCCCGCCTCTAAAAGAGCTGCTAACTGGCGTGACATGATTATTATTTGGCCAACTTTCACTCTGAAAAACGAAGGCATGAGTTTTTTCAGGGTTGGGGCTGTCCTATAAGCCTTCAGAGTAAGTACGCGATAACCTTGCTGTCCTAACGCCTCTTCTGCCGCGACCTCATCGCCGGCATCGACATACCCCGATACAACATGGGATGAAGCATCCATGGCTGAGTATTTGTAGGCCATTTAATTCTCCCTTTATCAGGAGTGGAAAACGTTGCGGATAACTTCGGAAGGAGTGGTGATGCCCTGTTTCACTTTGAACATCCCATCGCGCCTCATTGATATCATGCCTTCTTTGAGCGCCTGGGCGCGTATATTTTTTACACCAGAGCGAGACAGTACTAACGCACCAATTTCATCTGACATAGACATAATTTCATAGACACCTATGCGTCCTCGATAACCAGTATTACCACAAAAATTGCAGCCTTCTCCCTGGGTGAATTGCCCGATTTCTCCAGTTTCCTGCTCGTAAGCTAGCCGTTCTTCTAAGGTATGCGACTACTCCGGCTACAGCGGACCAGATAAGAAATGGTTCCACCTCCAGGTCAAGCAGACGAAGGAGGACAGCGGCAGTATCATTGGCATGAATTGTGGAAAGCACCAAATGGCCTGTAAGAGCTGCCTGTACTGCCATTTTAGCAGTTTCCGGGTCCCGGATTTCCCCAACCAAAATGACATTAGGATCCAGACGCATGATGGCACGAAGTCCGGTAGCGAATGTTAAGCCCGCTTTGTTGTTAACCTGCATCTGATTAATGCCATGGAAGCGGTATTCTATCGGGTCCTCAAGGGTTATTATATTCTGGTGTTTCTTATCCATCGTATTTATCGAAGCATAAAGGGTGGTTGTTTTTCCTGACCCGGTTGGCCCGCTTACAAGAATAAGCCCGAACTTCCGGGCCAGCAGTTTTTTGTATTTATCAAGAGAACCCGCCATAAAACCCAGTTCGGAAAGGTCAAAAAGAGCTACCGATTTGTCTAATATCCGGAGTACCATCATTTCGCCACAAAAACTCTCGGATGTAGCTACCCGAATATCAATGTCTTTGCTGCCTACCCGCGAGCAAAACTGGCCGTCCTGAGGTCTCCTGCGTTCCGCTATATTCATTCCAGCCAGCACTTTAATTCGTGACACCAAGGCAGGATGCAAGCTGATGGGCAGGGAAGCAGCTATTTGCAGAAGACCGTCCACCCTGCAACGAACATCGAGTCCGTTCTCCTGAGGTTCTATATGTATGTCAGAAGCCCGGTCCTTTACAGCCTGCTCTATAAGCAGGTCAACGATACGGGCGACGGGCGTCTGAGCAATTATTGTCGCCAGACGCCCATCGCCATCATTTTGTTGCTCTTTCGACTCGAAGGGGAGTTTAGCTACTTGTTTCTCAATTTCTACACCAGCTCTATAATAGAGGTTGATAGCTCGCTTGATATCTTCTGGCTCGCCCTGTACAGGTCTTATTTTTTTCCCTGTTTGAACAGCAATAGTTTCCAGAGCATCCATATCTCCAGGGTCGGCCATAGCGAGTATTAGATAATCCCCCTCAAAGGTGAGAGGTATTACTAGATACTTACGGGCCATGGCTTCAGGAACCAACTCCACAGCCACCGGGTCGGTGGTTACTTTTCCCAGATCAATAAAGGGTAAATCAAATCTCCGAATTTTTGGCTCGGCTACAAAAGAAGAACCGGGGACATGTTCTTTGGCAAGTGTTTTCTCACCTGAGGTATCCGCCAGACCCATCTCCTTTAGTAGCTCGTTTACCACCTTTTTTTGTGATGTGACTGTGGGTTCTTCCATCGCCATTCACACTCTTCGCGGTGCTCATATAAATGAGCACAAATGATTCTCTACAATAAGTTATCTGGCTAACCTACCCAGGTAACTCTGCTAGAGTTATGAGACTTACTTCCAGGTACCAGCCTGGGAAACCTTACCTGCTGTTGTCCAGAAGTATGTAGTACTGGCACCCCCAGAGTTCTGAACCCTCAGGTAGTTGGGGTACAGCGTAATCCCCGTGTCCAGCAGGTCCGCAGTGCTGAAATCGCTGATGCCTGGGGACGCCTGGACTGTAACCAATGTCAGGGCATTTTCTGCTATAGCCGTATCCATAGCCGTTTGCACCGATTTCAATTCAGCCTCGGCGGCGGCAGTATTGCCACTACCTGAAAACCTACCAACGTTAGGCACTACCACAGCAGCCAGAGCGCCCAAAATACCTATAACCACCAGCAGTTCTATCAGTGTGAAACCTTTTTCCCCATTACGGAACCATTTCATGATTGTTTACCTCCTTTTATTTTTGTTGTTCTTACCGATATAACTAATTGCCAGGTGCATCCTTTTCCCGTCACATTTGCTTCCTCCTTGTAAATAACGTTATCCTGTAATTATTAGTTGTTGATGATAAAGGTTAAAACTTAATAATAATAATGTTACCGCCAACAACTTAACCCGAATGACAACTTATCAATACAGCACGGATAACCATAATTTACCGTTCATTCACACCATTTCATTTTATATGCACCGCCTTACACCGATGTGAAAAAACAGCACGGAATTCTTACAAGTAGCTGACAAAAAGAAATGCCCACCTCGTAAAATAATAAAAGGGCAGGAATTCCCCATGCTCATTTACATGAGCACCACGGACGAAGAATCTGGTGGTGAGTGGTTATCGGATAGCGGCTTGGTGATATATAATGGCGAACAAATCTACCCCACCCTGAGATCCTTCGCTCCGCTCCAGGATGACAGATGACAAACGAGTACCTGTCAATGCTGTTATTCTGGAGTCCCAAAGATTGGGATGAAGAATCTGGTTGTGGAGGTTTATTGAATGAAAATAGTTTATAAACCTCTCGCCCCTATGGGGAGAGATTTAGAGAGAGGAGAATTCCCTCGCCCTCTCCCTTAAAGGGGGAGGAGACTAAAGTCTATTATTTTTTACTTGGAGGAGTGGAGCGATGGGTCTCAGGGCGGAATATAAAAGCATAAATTTTTTGATAGCTGGGACAGAAAATGTTATAAGTCAGGAAGTTAATCTGATGAGGACTATTAGGGCCTGGCGTAAAATAAATGTCGCAATATCTGGCAGCTCCGATGGTAGTTTGAATATATAATAAGATTATATGTTGCCACACTTATTTCGTGGCGGGATATCTGGCAGCTCCGATGGTAGTTTGAATATATAATAAGATTATATGTTGCCACACTTATTTCGTGGCGGGCACTTAGAACGGGAACTGGAGGTATAGGGTTGAACACAACGCCCTATGTATGATTACGGTTCAGTCCTGGGGTTTATCCGGCCCTGGTTGTGTCTCTACAACTTTATGTTGTCTCCGGAGTGGTATTTCTTTGATAAACAGATTTATGATGAAAGCCAGAACCGCAACTATGAAACATATGAAAAATACCTCGGCTAATGCAGTGTTCAGTGACTCTCGCAATAACCTGAATGCCTGCTCATACAGATTTGCCCCCTGCTGGCCTGTTTGTTCAAAAAATGTATGCAGACGGGCTTGAATCTGCGGATTAAGCAATGTCTGGGCGCTATGGGTCACAGAGGAGAGTAGCTCTTGCGGAAGTATCTTTTTTATCTCTTCAGGGAGCCTGTTGGCGAATTCGGAGGCGAAGCGATTTGTCATCACTGAACCAAGTATTGCCAGTCCAAAGGAGCCACCTAACGACCGGAAAAATGGAACCGTCGAGGTGGCAACCCCGAGGACTTCGTATGATACTGTGTTTTGAACGGCGATCGTATAAATCGGCATGGATACACCCAACCCCAAACCCACCAAAACGATATATGCTACAGCCCTGACAGGACTAGTTCCAATATTCATTGTAGTGAGAAGTATTAATCCCAGCGCGATGAACGCCAATCCAATAGCGCCCTGAATCTTATAGTGTCCGCCGGTACGGGTGAGCGCAACTCCGGAAACAGCGCTACCAAAGACCATACCTAACATCATGGGCGTCAAGTAGCTGCCTGTTGCTGTTGCCGTCAAACCCAGGACCCCCTGAAAAAAGAGGGGGAGGAACACTATCCCGCCGAACATAGCAATGCCGCTTAAAAAAGTTGTTATTAAAGATAAAGACACAATTTGATTCTTAAAAATCCATAGGGGAATGATAGGAGCCTTGCTCTTTTTTTCTATAGCTAGAAAGACAATTAAAGCCGCTATAGATAACGCAAACAGGCTAATAATCTGTATTGAATTCCAGGGATATTCAACCCCTCCCCAGGATAGCCCTAGCAATAAAGGTATCAAAGTAACAACCAGAGCAGTCACCCCGGCGAAATCAACATTGGATTTCCCATTATCCGGTCTAAAGTGAGGGAAAAATATAGAGAATAAAACGACAGTAGCTATACCAAGCGGTATATTGATATAAAATACCCAATGCCAGGACAATGCATCCGTCAAGAATCCTCCGAGAGGCGGCCCGATAACGGAGGATATGCCAAAAACCCCGGATATCATGCCCTGATACTTTCCGCGCTCTGCAGGTGGAAAGAGATCTCCGATAACTATAAAAGCGTTAGCCATCATAACCCCGGCCCCGATACCCTGGATGCCCCGGGAAATAATAATCTGTATCATACTCTGGCTAAGGCCTGCAAAGGCCGACCCCATGATGAAGATTACGATTCCACCTATATAAAATGGTTTGCGTCCATATATGTCGGTAAGCCTGCCCGTTATAGGTAAAACGACTGTTGCAGCTATCATGTAGGCGGTGGTTAACCATGTGTAGTGCTCAAAACCCCCCAGATCTGCCACGATTCGCGGCATGGCCGTAGTTACGATTGTCTGGTCCAGGGAACTGAGGAACAAAGCCAGCATCACGCCGGCCATCGTCATGATTATCTGCCGCCTGGGCAAAGAACGTAGCCCTACACTCTTCGCCTCTGATTTGGCGCTCATGGAATCTTTCTCTATTATAGTTTTACTCCAAAATTATCTAAAAGAGGCATAAAATATCACAGGAAACGCATATAAAAGCTGAAATACAATCCTGAATCGTCCCGGTGGATTGATTATCTGAGTGAGGCTTTATAGGACTTTACCATCTCAGCGAAGGCTTCTAACTGGGGACGCAACTGCCGGTTCCTGTTGTATCTGGGATCATAGACATCAGTTTCAAGGACCATAAAAGGTATACCGAGCTCTTTCTGGACAATATCCTTCATCATATAGGAATCACTCATTATGGGACGGCATGAATAGTGTACCAGCCATAGACAGCCATCCAGTTTATAACGCCGGCAAGCCTCAATAGTCACCCGGCTTTTAACAGGCAGGCTATTGAAAATGCTGGCCTGTGTAAGGACAGCCGCCAGTCTGTAATTTGGGTCTTCAATACCTGAGATATCCGGAGAGAACCGTCCGTCAGGCTCATAGAGCTGAACTTCCTCGATAGGCGCCGATATACCCATTTTCTCCAGGGCAACTACTATTCCAGGGTCAACATACGATTGAACATAGCCGTGTAACACCCGTGGGCTACCTTTCGGGACCACACCCTCGCCTTTATTAACCCTCTCTTGAAGTTCTTGACATAATATATTAGCCCCCTCGACAGCAATCTCATGGTTATGCCGGTTGAGAGGCATGCCATTTATGGCCCGCATAAGGTGAACGAAGGCGCTACTAATCGGAGGCGGGTCACAGTTTACCCCCATTTCCAATATTTGCCTCATGGGCTTGGAAAAATCGCGCGCCATTTTTCTGGCTTGATTCAGCATGTCGTCAGTTATCTCGCCTCCGGCGGCCTCCCCGACCCTCTCAACCATCCTTTTCAGATTCTTTGCCAGAAACTCGATATGACGTTGTATCCGCCCGGATTCTTCCCAGTCTTTATCCTGACTGCGTAACAGATACTGGACCGGGATACCGAAGAATTCCTCAAACGAGGCGTCTGCCTTGGGGTTCTCGTCGCATATCAGACCCACAGACACCTGTAGCACCGCCCTGGGGATAAGGTTACGGGCATAAAGTCCCAGCCTGGTCTGAATAAGGCTACAGTGCGCCATACCCGGTTCAAGGTAAAGACCCTCGGCTGCCTCCATAATAGGGTCGAGCTTATCGAACATCATCCCCATTGTCAGAACAAATAACAAATCCGGAAAGGCCACATGGATGTCTTTATTGCCCAGTGAAGCCGCAGTGAGAATGTCGGCGCAGGCCGATGGTGGTGACGAGTAAATCCACCTGCCTCCTTCCTCTTTGGCCAGGGTCAAATCAACTAATTCCCGCACCAGCACTCCCAGAATCCTTCTCACCCCTTTAAGATTGGTATCAAAGAAGCCGGAGATACGTTCCTGTCCCCGCTCTACATCAAAATCGGTCAAGCCCAGAATGGTGAAAGCCTTCTCAACCCTGGGCAATTGTGACTTTATTTCTTCAGGTTTATAGCCGCATAGCTCTAAATATTTATCAATCACTGGAGCGCTCCTTATTTAACATCTCTACGAAAGCCTCCATGCGGGTCTTGATGGATCCCCTGTCCAGGACATCATAGTCCGATTGTATCTTAAGCACCGGGATGCCTAGCTGCTTCATCTTATGAGCAAAATAATATGATTCAATATCATACGTTTCGCAGAATAGTAGCTGGTACCAGATAATGCCATCAACTTTAAAGTCCTTAACCAGTCCGGCGATAAAATCGTACCTACCGGAGGCTGCGGCCGGCATCACACCATTCGGAACTTTATTAGCTAAATATCTATTAGCCAATGCCTCTACGGGAGAACCAGCTTGTTCTACATTTCCCCAGTAATACCTGACACCTTCAAAGAATTCCTCAGCCACAACTTGAGCACCCAGTTCGTTGGCGATTTCCAGAACCTTATAATCGCCAAAGGCTATATTTGGCCCGGTGATCAGCAGCCGGAGATTATCCCCTTTTTCATCCTTGTTTACACTCTGCTCAAGCTCTTTTATTAAAGAAGAAAGAATATCTACCATAAAGACCGGGTCGGCGTAGAAAGAGGCATGGTTCAGTTTGATGAAATCAATGGTACTTATTGCTGGCGCAGAATTCTTCCGCAGGAGGCTTATCCTTTTCAGGAGACTTCGGAGTGTATTATATAATTCGATAGCTTTCCACAGGCTTTCATCTGTAACAGCTTGACCGGTAAAAACCTGTAGTTTATTGTTCAGGTCATTCAGCCTGTCGCGATAGTATTTCAGGCCCTGTTCATTATTCTCCATTGGCACACCCAACCTGAATACAGGTAGTCCTGAGTGGTGTTGCCATATATCGGCGGCTCGCCTCAAGTGCTGGCAGGTCACAGGGGTTACCAGCATGTCCACCAGATTATAGAACGGCTGCTCGCCTATCAACCTGTCACCTATAAGCGCCCTGGCAAAAGGACAAATAAAACGCGTAGTAACGGAAAGCGCCGCGCCTACCGGCCGGGGGTTGCCCCCATGACAGAGGCAAACCGGTATCGCCCCTGAGGCATAGATTATCTCCTCGGGTACATAGTCTCCCGGGAAATATCCAATAACCTTTCGGCCTTTTTCCTTAAGCCGCTTCAATTCCGTGGGGCGGTTTTCAAGGTGAGCTGTGATTTTTTCAAAAATTTGCATAAACTTGTCTCTCTGGTTTCTTTTTATTACCGGGCGGCGTTTGTGAAGATTTTTATAAGATACATACCAGCTTCAGTTTAACAACTACAGGGAGTCTTTGCAAGGCAAAGTAGCAATAGTTTAAACTATAGTTAATATTCGATTAAGGTAGGTGTGATTTTCAACCTAACCCCAAACCCCTTCCCCATTGGTAGAGACACGGCATGCCGTGTCTCTACGTAGCAACATCCCTTCCCATCCACGGAAGGGGCGAAGGGGTTATGTTCCATAAAAAGATAAATCCATTGTATTAAAGGCACTGTTTTGTTAAAATCAAAGGCAACCAAACAGGCTATAACATACCAGAGAAAGCTGAAATATAAAGGAGGCAAAATGCGTATTGCATTAATCGGTCTGGCTGCCTTTTGCGCTAAAACGTTAGAAGCTTTAATAAAAGCCGGCGAGGAGGTGGTAGTCGTAGGGACTGCGCCGGAGCCGGATAGGGGCAAACCCGTAGCAGATGCCGCCCAGGCTAACGGCATTCCATGTATTCAACCATCCCGGTGGCGCGACCCCGATGTGTACAAGAAATTTAGCAGCTATACTCCCGACCTGGGAGTGATGGCCTTTGTTAATGATAAGCTCCCGGGGAATATTCTACAATGCCCCCGGTTAGGCACAATTGAATACCACCCATCCCTCCTTCCCCGTCACCGCGGCTCCAGCGCAATAAACTGGGCTATTATCCAGGGGGAAAGCCGCACCGGTCTTACTATCTTCTGGGTGGATGAGGGGATGGATACCGGCCCTATCCTGCTGCAAAAGACTGTGGATGTCTCCCCGGATGACACCGTAGGTTCCATTTATTTCAATACATTGTTCCCGAAGGGGATTGAAGCTATTGTTGAATCAGTCAAATTGGTAAGGGAGGGGAAAGCCCCACGCATACCCCAGGACAACTCCAAAGCCACATACGAGCCACCCATCCAGGAGTCACATGGCTTGATAGATTGGTCTAAGTCCGTTGCTGATGTCTATAACCTCATCAGGGGGACAAATCCCCAGCCCGGGGCGACCACTTTTTACAAAGGGAAGAAACTTAAGATATTCGATTCGGGGCGCCGCTTTGACCTGGATAAAACCCTGGTTCCAGGAGCAAAAGTAACCCAGCCCGGCGCCATAGTAGATATAAACGCCGACGGTTTCGCCGTAGCTGCAAACGGTGGAGTCATTCAGGTAAAACGGGTGCAACCCGAAGGCACTGGCAAAACACCTGCCAAAGACTTCGTTGCCCAATCTGGATTGAGAATCGGAGATAAGCTAGGCTCTTAACCCACTCCATCGCCCGCTGCACCAGCCCCAGCACCGCCGCAATCCCCACTGCTCGGCGAGGTCGAAGCCGTGAATATTAACCTCAACGGAGGCAAGTTGAGACTTGTTGATAGCGTGAAATGTGCTGCCGCTCCCAAGGCTGGCGTTGAACTTCTCAATAAGGCCGCGTCCAATACAGCACTCCCGATCCGCGATGTTCGACGGGCCGACGGGGGTACGCACAGACATTAGGATGTCGTTGCGTTCAGCGATCTTGAGCGGCGTATTGCAGAACATCCTCGCTACTGGATGAAGAAAGCCGAAATCGGTCTTTCCCTGAAAGAATGGGAGAACCCTGGCCCACTTTGGCCCGGAACAGTGGCCCAGTTTGCTCCGGAATACGCGGTTTTCTGCTTTTTAAATTTTTACACCCTTATTTTAGGAGGTACTGTAGCGTTTTCATATAATCAAAGACGGAGCGGAGTCTATTTTAGGGGAATCCGTTTATATATCTCATTAGCCTTCTTTTGAGAAATATGGCCTTCTTCTAAATCGTGGCTGACTTGCATCTCGTCCCTATCTGATGGATCCCCAAAACCTCCACCTGCCGGCTCTTGCAATAAAAATACATCCCGATCGGTTATTACCATTGGCGGGTTTTGACATGGTAGCAATTCCGGACCCCCTCCTGCTTTTACTTTTTCAAAGTCTGGTATTTCGGTTTTCAATATCGAGTTTATATCGGTCTCGCGCTTGAGCCAGGTCTGCGCGGTAGCCCCAGGCTCCCCCCCGTTCAGTCCCGGATTCGGCACATCCCTGTCCAAATACCAGATAATTGCTTGCGACTCCCTGGTCCCGTGAAGCTTGAATGCCACCTCAGTGGAGTTACCGCCCCGGTACTTTCCTGCACCCCCCGAATCCTGCCGGTAGCGGTGATACATATACAGAATTGGATTACGGCGCTCCATGGTTTCTATATTAGCTATTGACTGATTAGTAGAATGAACGACTCCCCCAGAGTCTGCACCATCTCTATCACCTCTGGCGCCACCCCCACGGGCCCCCAACTGGGCGCGGGTAAAAAAGGGCGCCCCGTTGTTATCAGTTCCAGTGAATACAAGGTCAATTGTACCCATGCCCCAGGCGGCATTAGCCCGCCAGCTTTGTCCAGAGGCTAACAGCGCCCGGCTCAATGCTTCCAGCGCCACGCTGGCGGCTTTGTGAGAACCGGCAGTGGAAGCAGCTCCGCAGGGGGCCGGTGGGAGACAACTCAGAACAGTTTTTTCCGGCAGGATAAATTTCAAGGGACGGAAGCAGCCTTCGTTAATAGTCAGGTCTGGCACCAGCAGGCATATGAAAAGATTGTGGACATTGGCGATGGTGCAGGGTAGTGCTGAGTTCACCATGTAGAGGGATTGAGGGTCGGTGCCTGTAAAATCAAAGGTAAGGCTATCCCCTTCCACGATTACCGCACACGTTATAGCATACATCCTGTCATACTGCATATATTGAGTAGCTTCGTATCTGCCGGGTCGTAGCTGTTTAATCCGCTCCCTTGTCTTGGCCTCCGAGATAGCTATCATTTCGTTAAAGCATGCTTTAAGCGTATACATACCGTACCTGTCCACGATTTGTAGCAGGCGTTCCCGGCCCACATTATTGGCGGCAATCTGGCCCTTGAGGTCTAAGCCCTGGTATTGGGGCGCCCGGACGTTGGTGAGAAAGAATTCAAAGAGGTCTTCCCGCAACCGCCCTTCTTCCACGAATTTTATCGGCGGGAAGATAAGCCCTTCCTGCCGCCAATCGGTAGCCTGGGGCGCTCGCCCCGGTGTGACGGCGCCTATATCCAGATGGTGGGTGGCGCACCCTGCCCAGGCAATCAGTTCACCTTTGAAGTGGATAGGCGAGATGATAGCTATGTCCAGGTTATGCAATGCGCCATCGTGGGGATTATTGGTCAGAAACATGTCCCCGGGCTTTATATCTGAATCCAGGAAGCGGCGGCGGACTGCCTCTAACATAAATTTAAGGGTGGTTCCATGCCGGGGCATCCACATGGAATAAACTACAGAGCGGCCCTCTGCATCGGATATATTGAACCCCAGGTCTTTGGTATGCACTATACCCGGTGAGGCCCCGGTGCGAATGAGGGCATAACCCCCTTCTCGTCCGATTTCAATCAGGCGGTTCTGGATAATCTCCAGGGTTACAGGGTCTATTTTGCTCATCACACCTTCCAACGACCAAATTACAAGCTCCAAGCACCAAATTCTACGAATAAATTCCAAATTCCAAGTACCAAATTACAGACAATCTCTAATGACCAAATTCAATTATTGTAGAGACACGGCCCCGATAAACCGAGGGTATTCGACATGCCGTGTCTCTACAATAATTGAATTTGGTCAGAATTGTATTGTCATTATAAGGTTTTGATATTTATCCAGTCGGGCCTGGCAATGTGGCGGAATTACAGCCGTAGTGCCTTTGTACTGTACTATAGCCGGCCCTTCTACCACATTCCCCGGTTTAAGAAGGTCTGCATTGAAAATAGGGGTGGATTGAAAATCTTCCGTCTCAGAGAAGAATACAGACCTATGACTCACAAATGCTGCTATCGGGTCAGGGCTAGATAAGGCAATTTCTTTCAACGCAGGCTTGATAGTGGCGCCAGCTACATTCAGCCGCAGGGTAACAACTTCTATTGTAGCCTGTTTAAAGATTGTCCCCGGGCCATAAAGAGATTGGTATTTTTCTTCAAAATTCTTCACAAGCTGGGGCACATCCTTTGCAGAAAGGTTCTCATTGGACAGACCCAGAGTAATTTCGTGGTCCTGCCCGCGATAGCGCATTTCGGCATAACGCTGGACATAAATAGAGGTCTCTTTAATCCCTTCTTTGAGTAGTGCTGCCCTCCCCCGCTTTTCCATTTCCTCATAGCGGAGCTGAATCTGGTCGAGCTTATCCAGACCCAGAATCTCCGAACGAGCCAAAGTGTGAACAATATCCGATGATACTATACCGAAAGCCGATTGAGCCGTGGCAAAACAGGGTACTATAACCTTTGATATGTTTAGCTCACGGGCGATAGCGGCAGCGTGGACAGCGCCCGCGCCACCAAAAGCTACCAACGCATAATCCCTGGGGTCTCTGCCTTTGCGAATTGTAACCAGCCGTACCGCATCGGACATGGCAGCATCCACCACCTGGCAAATACCCTGGGCTGCTTTAACGGGCTCCATGCTAAGCGGGTCTGCAACCTCCTTCTTGATACTGGCAATAGCCTGCGCCATATCCAAAGGCATTTCGCCCCCCAGAAAGTATTTGGGATCCAATCTGCCCAGTGCCAGGTCGGCATCGGTTACCGTTGGTTGCCCACCTCCCCTGCCGTAGCAGGCTGGCCCCGGATCAGCTCCGGCGCTCTGAGGGCCGACCTTTAATACCCGCCCCATGTCCACCCATGCTACACTGCCACCACCCGCACCTATGGAATGCACATCCATACTGGGCACATAGATGTTGTTATTATTTACCCTGGAGGTTAGTGTGGATGAATATTCTCCTTCACTAACTAGGCTAACATCCAGGCTGGTGCCACCCATATCGATGCCGATGATGTTGTGGTATCCAAGAAGTTCGCTAAGATATTTGCATGCCACGATGCCACCGACTGGCCCGGAATTGAGTAGTGTAACCGGACGAGAGGCGGCATCCTCGATTGAAGTCAGGCCGCCATTCGATTGCATTATGAGAAGAGGAGTCTCCAATCCTTTCTGATTTAATGATGAACTCAGGTCTCCCAGACGTTTTTTGAGCAGCGGCCCCAATAGACTGTTGAGCACTACAGTTGCCGTGCGCTCGTACTCCCCCAGAATAGGGGCTATTTCACTGGACAGCGAAACAAAGATTTGCGGGAAGTTTTTTGAAATGAATTCCCCAACTAATCTTTCATGAACAGGGTTCAAGAAACTCCACAAGAAGCATACAGCAATAGACTCCGCCCCTTGGGAAACAAGTCGTTCAACGGCTTTTTCCAGATCAGCCGGGTTCAAAGGGGTGACTACTTTACCGTCCCGGTCTACCCTTTCGGTAACCTCTTCAATCATGTGGCGGGGTATGAGGCACGGGTAGCGTTCAAAGTGTATGTCTATCGGTAAGTATTCACGTCCCACGCGCGCAATCGGCAGTGTATCCTTAAAACCCCTGGTTGTTATCAGGCCGGTGACCGCGCCCTTCCCCTGAAGCACAGCATTGGTGGCAATAGTAGTGCCTACTGTGAGTTTGAGTACGCTTTTTAAAAATACTTCGGGACTTAATCCAAAATAGACCGATGCTTTGGACAAACAATTTGAAAGCCCCGTTGCAGGGTCCTGAGGCACAGTGGGGGTTTTAAAAAGGTGAATATCGTTTTTTTCGTCTATAACTACTCCGTCAGTAAATGTACCGCCAATATCTATCCCAATGCTAAATTTCATGTCTTTTCCAGTTCACCCGCCAATTATAATCTATATTTACGTATCTATTCGACAACAATGAAATCCTAAATCCGAAGCACGAAATCCTAAACAAATACAAATGTCCAAAATTCAATTGTCGTAGAGACACGGCATGTCGAAGACCCTCGGTTTATCGGGGCCGTGTCTCTACATTTACAGGATTTTGAATTTGTTTAGAGTTTAGATATTAGAATTTAGGATTTATTTTATCTGCCCCACAATTTAGCCAGCCATGCTTCCCGGAAAAGGCGTGTATTTTCCTTTTCTTCGTCAACCGTGGGCATAACTACACGGATTGGTGTTATCCGCAACGTTGCAGGGGTGAAATCGGGGACATCTTTGCGGACCGGGACTCCGCCGGCGGCCTGTAGAAACACTGTCTGCCCATCTTTAGAGAGAAGCCAGTTTATCAACAGTCTTGCAGCATTAGGATGTGGGCCGTCTTTTACCCTGGCTACAGCTCTGTTGTAGGTTATCGTGCCTTCCTCAGCATTCATCGTCTTTACGGGCAGTGACGTTCCGGAGGATATTATTAAAGAACCCATTTGTGGGGTGCTTCCCATGAAATAAAGTGCATGCCGCCCCTGAATAAGTGCTCTGGGTGGCTCGTCAGTAGTGGGATAAAAGGTAATGTCATTTACTCCTATGGCTTTCAATGTCTCCAGGTCAATGAGCTTCCGGGCTAATAAGGTGGGGAAGACGGTAGAAAGACCGGTAGTCTGTCTGGGATCTATGGCCGTCATACGGCCTTTCCATTTGCTTGTGGCCATCTCCTTTATAGACTTGGGCTCGTCTCCGGGTTTGACCAGGTCTGTATTATAGTACGCAGTGGTGTAGGTTATGGTATGGATCAACATGTGCTTTTCGCTATCTATTGCCCAGGGGTCTACCACCCATACACCCTTTTCCTGGAGCACGGGTAGCTCCTGAGAGCTTACTGTTGCGCCAATATCTTTGATGCCGCTTATCTGGAAGGTATTGGCATCCATAAGGTCAGCCACGGTTGTCCCCATGCGCTTTTCAGTCCTTATTCTCTCGGCTAATGCAGCACCGCCACCGGTAATGATTTCCACCTTGACACCATATTTCTTCTCAAATTCAGTAGAGACCACATTCCCTACATCCCCGGTCATATTGAAGCTATAGGCGGTGACGCGGCCTTCTTTTTTAGCTGCCGAAACCATCTCAGACATGGCCGCTTCCTCCGGACTAGTTGGCCTGGATACTGAAGACGGCGCCACTGAAGCTGGAGCAGGGGTATTAGCGGGTAGATTAGCAGGTGTCGGAGTTGAGCGACAACCATTCAGAATGACTAAAACTAAAGCCAGACATCCTATAAAACTAAATACGTTCTTCAAGTACACCTCCGTACCTATAGAAATCTCATATACTACAGCATATTGCGTCAGTTTCACTCAGCCTTTCATTAGCTTGGCCAGCCATCCCTCCCTGAAGAGCTGTGTGTTTGTTCTTTCATCTTCGAGGGTATTAGTCAGATTACTGACAGGTTTTATTTGCAGGAAAGCAGGTGTGAAATCTGGTACGTCGCTCCGCATGGGGGTCGCACCCTGTGCTTTTACCAATATAGTTTGCCCTTCTTGAGTAAGTAACCAATTGATAAAAAGACGGGTAGCATTGGGATGCGGGCTGTCTTTAATGGCAGTTAACGCCCTGTTGGCCCATACGGTACCCTCTTCGGTGGCGATCGGTTTAACCGGCAGGGAAGCCACTCCACTTAGTAGACTACCGTAGGTGGCTCCTGTTGATAAAAGGTCAACAGCATATGTTCCTGCTAACAGTGAGGTTTGGGCCTCGTTAGATGTAGGTGTATAATGGATGCCGTTTTTCCCCAGCACTTTTACAGTTTCTTCATCTATGAGTTTCCGTCGTATAAGGGTAGGGAATACATTTGCCGCTCCGCTGTTTATAGCCGGGTCAATCATCACGATTTTGCCGCGCCACTTAGGCCCGGCAAGCTCTTTAAACGATTTGGGCTCGTCCGCAGGTTTTATTACGTTGGTATTTATGAAAGCCGAGTTGTATACCAGTGTGTGCATCAACGCATGTTTCTGAGGATCGGTATCCCCCGGGTCCACACGCCAGACACCTTTTTCCTGG
>JACVQG010000010.1 GCA_015661045.1 Dehalococcoidia bacterium
TGTTGTCATCCCCTTAGCTGGTCTTACTATCGGCACCTTTATGCAGTTGTTTGGCGTTGCCGTAGAGGACCCCTGGACGACCAGGCACTGGGTAGGAGTGTTCACAGACCCCTACTTCTATGCTTCATTGAAGAATAGCCTTTATATCGGACTGGGATCGGCTACAGTCGGCATGGTTTTCTATGCCCTTATTAGCTATGTTATTACCAAGACTAATTTCGCCGGCAGGCGTGCCCTGGACTTTATAACCTGGCTGCCCTGGGGAGTGCCCGGCATGGTGATCTCGCTGGGTTTTCTGTGGGCTTATGTAGGAGGTATCCGCCTCCCATTTACCCTTTACGGCACACTTTATCTGATTATGCTGGTGCTCATTGTCCAGGCGTTTCCCCTGGGCATCCGCACCATGAACGGCTCCATGATGCAGCTAGGCAACGAACTGGAGGAGTCATCGCGAACCCTGGGCGCATCATGGCTGTATACCTTCCGCCGCATCGTTGCTCCTCTCATCACGCCAGCCTTCATCTCAACCTGGATTATTATATTCGTCCTGGCCCTCAAAAGTCTTGGTACCGTTTTGTTCCTCGTTAGCACCAAAACGAGACCACTATCTGTGCTCATGTTTGAATACTGGATGGGTGGAAGTTTCGCAGAGCGGGCCCTGGTGGTCGGACTTATTCAGGCTCTGTTGGTGTTGTCCTTGGCAATAGTCGCCCGTGTACTGGGGGCAAAGCAGGGTGTAGCCCGTGGGTAAAGATATAGTTTGTTGAACCTCATTTAAAGCATAACCGAATTATCTTGGTTGGCTGCAGACATCTCTGAAACACAATTTATTTGCTTTCTATCTGTTTCCTCCGCTTTCCTCCTCCGTGTACGAAAGTTGCCTGGTCGTTGACAAAGTTGTTCCCCTCCGATGCCAGGAATAGCATTGGCCGGGGTTACTTCGACCAAAAGTAAGCATTTATAGGACTTTTAGCTATAATTCGTCAAACATCGGATAACAGAAGTCCTTGACTTGTTACTGGTAAGAAGCTAAACTCTGTAATGCTTGTAACTCCATAGACATTTGATACAGGCCCCTTATAGACCGAAACCAGTTTTGTCTTATGAGATAACTGAGTTACTAATGGTCTTAAAATAAAATGGACTCCAAAAACATTACCCAAGACTGTCCGAAATTGTCATTCTGGAGCGAAGCGAAGAATCTCAGGGCTGGGGGTATCCCAGCTTCAGGAAATCGACCTGGAGTTAGTGTCGAAACGGGAAACACTGGCAAACGTTCAAAGCAAAATCGGGGATGATTCTTCAGTGAAAGAAACCGCCGCCACGTTAGATCAGGCGCATCAGTGGCTTGCACAGATGGAGAAAGCTCAGCGTTCTGCTGAAGCGGAATCAGAGGATACAGGGGCAAAACGTCGCGAAGTAGAAGCTGAACTATATAACGGTAAAGTGACCAACATAAAGGAACTGGGAAGCCTTCAGGAAGAATTTGAGCAAATTAAATCTAAACTCAAACAGGTGGACGATAGGGTTCTGGAGGTGATGGGTGAAGTTGATGTTGCTAATAAAAGCTTGATCTCGCAGGAGCAGAAATTAAAGGATGTTGAGACTCAGTGGCGACTGGAACAGGATAGCCTTGCCGGGGAGAGTTCAATTCTTCAAGCTGCCATAACGCAACTGGATAAAAAAAGAGGGACTCTGGCCGCGGAAATTACACCCGCCAGCCTGAAAGTATACGAAGAACTGAGAAATATCATGCAAGGTAAAGTTGTGGCTAAAATGGAGCAAGGAAAATGCAGGGGTTGCCGTTTATCACTTTCAGTACATGAGTTGAAGAGAGTCCGCAGCCCTAATATGGTCCAGTGTTCCAGTTGCCACAGAATACTATATATGGATTGAACTTCCGTTTTTTACCTGTACATCGAGCAATTGCGAGTCGAGGTACCTCGCTTCCATCAGGCGGACACCTCGGTCTTGCGGCCTACCCAGCGAGCCAACATGGCCAGTCCCAGCGTGATAAACGCCAGCAGGAGACCGATAACCATACCCCGCTCCGGCTGGTTTCCCCACCAGTATTCAAAAGTCAGGACGGAGAGTAAGCGTGACTTAGCGCCGTAGAGCATGATTACTGTAACCAGGTCTCTTACAGCAATAACGAATGTTATTATCCAGGCGCCAATGAAGGCTGGGGTCAGCAACGGCGCTACGATACGGCGGAAGGTATAGAACCACGAGCTTCCCAGCACACGGGCTGACTCCTCTAGCTCACCACCCAACTGCACCATTGCTCCATTCATCACACGGACACCCAGTGGCATTCCTCTGACTAAAAACACAAGCATCATCAAATAGATGGTCCCGTAAAGTTGAAAAGGCAATCGTATTCCACCGACATAAGCCCACAGGAAACCGAGCGCCATTACCAGTCCGGGAACAGCCCAAGGTAGCCAGGCGATAAAATCCAGAGTCCGGCGGCCCGCGAACTTGGTCCGGGAGATTATATAGCTCATGAATGAGTACAGTATCATGCCCCCTGTGGCTGAAACCAAACCTACAATCATGGTATTCTTAAAGGAGTTAAACAACCTCGGGTCGGCAAAGGCCCCTCTCCAGTGTTTTACGGTAAAAGGCTCCTCAAGAAAGACACCGAACAATTTCATAAAAGATCCCATTACCAGGGTAAGCATGGGTAAAACAACAGCGACAGTAAAATAACCTATAACTATTCCAAAGGTAACCCATCTCCATTTGCCCAGGTGCGTAGGCCGCGTGGCAAATCCCTTACCCGTTATTGTTACATAGGCCCTGCCTCCGCCGCGCCTTCCAAGGAGCCACCACTGTAAAACTATGACTCCTGCCACTACAAGCAAAAATATTGCAGTCAGCGCCATTCCCTGGGGATAGTCCGATGGAACTACACTCAAGAGTAGCCATAATCTGGTAGTATATACATATAATCCCTGGGTGAACCCCAGCAGCAACTCTGTCTCAAAGGACTCGATGAGCCGGACAAAAGCCAGCATTAACGCTCCCAGGATGGCTGGCATCAAAATTGGGATGGTAATGCGCATGGTGGTCTGTTTTGTGGAGGCCCCGGACATGCGGGAAGACTCTTCCAAAGAGGCGTCCATACCCCGGAATGCAGGAACAATAAGGAGGAATAAGACCGATGCCCATGAGATTGATGATACCCAGATTATTCCGCCATAGGAATAAATATTAAAGGGGGACCATTCTGTCTGAAACAACCTCATAAACGCCTGGTTTAACATGCCTGTTTTGGGTGATGCCAGTAACACCCAGGACATAGTGATAGGCAACTGGGGCAGGAAAAACATAAGCCATATCAGTACTTCCAGGCCGCCTCGCCATGGAGTATCGGTTCTGGTTACTACCCAGGCTAAAGTGATAGCCAGGCACACTGCCAGCATAGCTCTAACTGCACCAAGCCAGATTGTTGTAAATAGCGTAGTATATGTCTCTTTTGTGCTATAAGCTTCGGCATAACCCTTAAGAGTGAAGGGCGATGGCTCTCCTGGCGGTCCACCTTTGAAACTGGCATAGAAAATCATAAACAAGGGGTACACTACCAGAAAACCTATAATAGTAAGGAGAGTACCCATAGCTATAGTGCTTCTTTGTAATTTAACCGGCCCAAATATTAGCCATAATAGAAATACAGCAGCTCCTGCCAGAAGGAACTGCTGCGTTTCAAACCGAAGGGACCATCCAAATCCGAAAATCGTTAAGGCTAAAACCACACCCAAGATAAGTTTTTGAGTAGAAAACTTCATTATAGCCTCTTATTCTTTAGGATTTACAATTGCTCTTATGAGGTTAAAATTAGTCAAAGTATACTTGCCCACAGTAAGCCCTGTCAAGTGGTCTTGCCATTGATTTTTTTCAGCACGGAAACTGCAACCCAATGTATACATCAATACGGACGAGCATTATTAATTTAGATAATATTATCAATTAAATATTCAGTCATTCATAAGACAAAGTTAAAATAACTGACTTATTTTATGGTGAAATGCACCTCCATAACTTCAGGATAAAGTCAAATTGATTTTACACGCTAAAGTGGCTATAATTCCGTTTACTGGAACCTGATAGGTTCAAAAACCAGTTTTAGCCTTTTTTATTTCGTGCGAACAACCAAAAAGGAGTGTCAATGAAGACCAGGGTGACAGAGCTTTTGGGAATTAAATATCCCATTATCCAGGCAGGGATGGCATGGGTATCCTTCCCCCCCCTGGTAGCTGCAGTTTCCAACGCAGGCGGCCTCGGTCTTCTTTCAGCCGGCCCGATGACGCCCGAGGATGTGGAGACCCACATCCATCAGATTAAAGAGCTAACCGATAAACCTTTTGGCGTCAATTTTCTCCCTGACAACCCCCGCCTGGACGAAATACTGGAGATAGTTGTGGCCGAAAAAGTGAAAGTGACCAGCTACGGAATTGGGAACCCTCAAAAAATAATTGCTAAAACAAAACCGGCAGGCATCATTAATATGCCCACAATGGGATCGCTTCGACACGCTGTCAAAGCCGAACAAGATGGCGCCGATATGGTTATCGTTCAGGGTACGGAGGCTGGAGGCCATTGCAGTTTTGTATCCACGTCAGTTCTCGTGCCCCTTGTAGTAGACCATGTTCATATACCGGTAATCGCAGCGGGAGGGTTTTGCGATGGCCGTGGCCTCTTGGCTGCGCTGTCATGGGGCGCCGAAGCTGTATCTATGGGAACCCGTTTTATCGTAACAAAGGAATGCCCCGTCCCGGAAAATGTTAAACAATATTACCTGACAGCCTGCGAGGAGGATACAGTAATAACCGGACATGTCACCGGTATTCGCTGCCGCGTGCTTCGTAATAAACTGGCTGAAGCCTTTTTGGCATTAGAAGAAAAGAACGCCCCGCCGAGATCGATTATGGAGCTGGGTTACGGACGTTTCCGCCGCGCCTTTTTCGAAGGGGATGAGGTGTGGGGATCGCTGGCCGCAGGCCAGGTAATAGGACGGTTGAGAGATATCCCCACCTGCCAGGAACTTATCGAGCGTGTAATGGCCGAGGCTGAAGATACCTTCAACTCCCTTGGTAAATATTTTAATAGCCCGGTTGGAATCCATTCAAAACGATAAAATATTATGAAACTTCGTCTCACTACCCTCAACGATAACACCGCCGGCCGCTGGGATATGGCGGCTGAGTGGGGTTTAAGCATCCTGGTGCAAACCGATGAATTAACCGTTCTGCTGGATACCGGGCAAAAGGATGCAGTAATCCACAACGCCGAAGCGCTAAAGATTGACCTGCACTCCGTGGATAAGGTGGTATGGAGCCACGGGCACGTTGACCATACAGGTGGACTGCGCCCGGTGCTGCTCCGCGCCAGAAAAGAGATGGAGATTATTGCCCATCCTGCGGCGTTGGAACCCAAGTACGTCCGCCATCCCAAAGAAAAGGATCGTTCCCTGTTTATCGGTATGCCTTACCAAAAGGAGGATTTGGAGAACCTGGGAGCGCACTTTTCGCTTAGTAGGGAACCGGTATGGCTATCGGAGCACATTCTCACCACCGGTGAAATCCCATTGACCACCGGATATGAACATGTAGATGCTGACGCTCAGGTCAAACACGAGGGCCTTATTCAGAATGATTCCATCCCCGACGACCAGGCATTGATAATAAAAAATAATAATAGTCTGGTAATAGTTCTGGGGTGCGCCCACCGGGGCATCATCAACACTCTGAGGTATGCCCAGCAACTAACTGGCGTGGAGCATATCCATACGGTTGTAGGTGGCGCGCATCTGCGGGGCGATACCACAGAGCAAATTGAAAATACTATCGCTGATTTGAAGAATTTCGGTATCGAGCATCTGGGCCTCTTACACTGTACGAGTATGCCGGCAATAGTCAGGTTGGCTCAGGAATTCGGCGATGTTGTGTTCTTCAATAATGCCGGCGCCAGCTTTAACATCCCCTGAAAACCCTCACCAGAAGAAACTAACAAGCCGTTTTTGTTTTGCTCTTAATCTAAGCATTTGGTATAATACCTTGGTGCAGCTATCTGACCGCAAATTATAACCTGACCTTGATACTTGCATCCTCAACATGAACGGCTCTCGGAGGTTTATTTTTGGACCTGAGTTTCAACCTGTGTCCTCTACATCCCTCAGGACTGCGTTTGAATAATCCGGTTCTGGTAGCCTCTGGAACATTCGGTTATGGGACTGAGTTTGCTGAGCTAGTAGATATAAAGCAGATTGGCGCCATTGTTTGCAAAGGTACCACCTTGGAACCCCGCCCTGGAAACCATCAACCGCGCCTGTATGAGACTGCCGGCGGTCTTTTGAATTCTATCGGGTTACAAAACATAGGCGTGGAAGCTGTAATTAGAGAGAAGGCGCCCATTTGGGCCGACTGGCCAGTGCCGGTAATAGTAAATATTGCCGGAGAAACAGTCGAGGAATACGGGAAACTAGCCCAACGTCTGGACAGCGTTAGAGGTGTATCTGCTCTTGAAGTGAATATAAGTTGCCCCAATGTGCAACGCGGCGGACAGGAGTTTGGCTCTGACCCGCGGCAAGCTGCTGAAGTAACCAGGGTAGTAAAAACATCTACTTCTTTGCCTGTTATCGTCAAACTAACCCCGAATGTCAGTGATATTGTCTCCATAGCCAGGGCTGTAGCCCAGGCCGGCGCCGAGGCGCTCACGCTGGTAAACACACTGCGCGGTATGGCCATTGATGTCGAAAGATATCGTCCTGTCCTGGGAGGCATCACAGGGGGACTTTCCGGGCCGGCGCTAAAGCCCGTTGCTTTAGCCATGGTATATGCTGTTTACCGGGAAGTGAAAATTCCCCTGATAGGTTGCGGCGGGATATACTCGGTTTCCGATGCGCTGGAGTTTTTTCTGGCGGGCGCTCAGGCAGTTCAGATAGGTAGCGCTACGTTTATTAATCCAGCCACCGCAACCAAAGTGGCAGGAGATTTAGAGCAATGGATGAAAAAACGGGGCATCGCAAGATTAGCCGATGTGGTTGGTGCAGCGCATCATCGAACTTAATTTAAATATGCAGAATTGCCTTGACATTCGCTATTCCTAAACGATATAATTCAATGTAATTTTGCCCGTTAGCATAAAGCACAGGCTCAAAGGAGAGGTAATGCTAGAGAAGTTTGAACAGACGTACAACCAGCACCATGAGTATGCCCGTGAGTGGAAAGCTAGAACCGGTGGCAAGGTATTAGGTTTCTTTTGCACGTATGTCCCCGAGGAGATTATTTACGCTGCCGGTGTGTTGCCGGTGCGCATTATCGGCAGCCTGGAACCTCAGGATGTCAGCGAAGCCCATATAGCAGGAATGTATTGCCCGTTCTGCCGCGACTGCCTGGCTCAGGGGCTTAAGGGTAAATATGACTACCTGGATGGGATAGTGATGTCCAAGTCCTGTATGCATATGATGCAGGCCTACCGCTCCTGGACGATACACATCCCCATAACCTTCCATCATTTTGTAGGCATGCCGGCCCTAGTTGGAAAAGCATCAGCCGGTGATTTTCTGCTAGCAGAGTTGACCGCATTCAAACAGGCTCTGGAAAAATGGCTGGGCAAAACCATAACCAATGCCGACCTGGACAAGGGCATCGAGATAATGAACACAAACCGCCATTTATTACGTCAAATATACGATTTACGTAAACCTGCTCCACCAAAAGTCACTGGCACAGAAGCCACTGCAATGGTCATCTCCTCTATGCTCACCGATAAAAGAGAACACAGTCAATGGCTTTCCGAGGCGCTCAAACAAATCCCTCAACGGCAGGATGGGCCTAAAGCTGGAACACGTCTGATGGTACTGGGCAGCGAGAACCACGACCTGGAGCTTTTCAAGCTTATCGAGGAACTGGGCGCTAATGTGGTAATAGAAGATTACTGCATGGGTAGCCGTTATTTCTGGAACGAAGCAGTCCCGGAGAATGACCGGTTGAAAGCCATTGCCCAACGGTACATTAACCGTCCGCGCTGCCCATTAAAAGACGTAGACGAAAGAAAACGCTATCCCCATGTTTTAAACCTGGTTAAAGAATGGAACGCTCAGGGTGTCCTGTTGATTCAGCAGAAGTTCTGCGACCCCCATGAGTTCGACATCCCGGCCATCAACAAGTTCCTCAAAGAAAACGGTGTTGTCACCTATTTCATGGAGCTGGATGTAACCATGCACAAAGGGTCTGTTCGTACCCGAACCGAAGCCTTCCTGGAGATGCTGGAACTGGAAGCAGTCTAAAACATTGCTAATGACAAACCGTTATAGCCTGATAATACAACCTGGCTGTTTACCTGAAATATTTCTGGAGGTTTAAATGGCTACCCAAACAACGTATAAAGTCGAACCCCTGGAAACCTACCGGTGGGCTAAAGAAGTAAGACTAAAACATTTTAAAGAGGTTATGGACGCTCAGGCAGAAGGGCATATGCTGGTAACCGGCAATATGAATGCCCCTAAAGACCTGATTGCCGGAATCGGCCACTATGTATTCATGGGCGGCGAGCCCTGGGCGGTGGCGATGGCGCGTGAGGGGGCGAAAGACCTCTTCCTTCCTGCACTGGAAGCAATGGAGAAACAAGGTTTCGCCCGCGACATGTGCGCCTTCTGTCGCACCTTTTCCGGGTCCATGTTCCTGGGCCAGACTCCATTTGGCCCGTTCCCCAAGCCTTCTTTCGTCCTGGGTATGAACCAGTGCGATAGCAAAGGAAAATGGTTCCAGATAGTTGCCGACCATATGCAAGTCCCGTATTACTGTATCGACTTCGGCCTGCCGAATACCGATGGTACTCTCAAACCGAATGAGGCCAGTATCAAATTCCTTCTAACGCAATACCATGAATTCATCGATTGGTTGAAAAAGTTCACCGGTAAACCCTATGACGAGTCAAGGATGGTTCACGCTTTAGCCAATATGTATAAGGTGCGTTGTCTGTGGGGTGAAGTCCTCCAGATGCAGGCCACCTCCCCATCCCCACTGGAGTATAAACTACTACTCCCCTTCTTCCTTTGCCTGGAGTATTTCTCCTATAAGGATGAAGTAGTTAAATTGATGACTGCCCTGAGAGATGAGACCAAGTACCGGGTAGCCAACTATATCACACCCTTGCCAAACGAGAAGTACAGGGTTCTCCACGATGGGCTGCCACCGTGGTATGCCCTCTACCTATTCCATTTCCTGAGGGACCACGGGGTATCTGTCGTTGGCGGCTCTAATCACACCATGTTTGTAGCCTGCGCCCAAAAACCACGCCCGGATGGCTCTTTCAATCTAATGGACCCAATGGACTGGGATGGGATACCCAAGACCTTTGATGAAGCTCTTAAATGGCGGGCAAATGTAGAATATATCTCTAATATGTTCGGGTTGGATACACGCGTCCGGCTGCTCTTTGCACGGGAAGCCTACCGGGCCTGGAAAGGCAACGGAATGATATGGATTAATGATCGGGGCTGCGAGCTTTTCTCTATGGGCATCTTGGAAGTAAAGGCTGCTCTTCAAAAAGACGGCGTGCCGTGCATGATGTATGAGTCCAACCGTTGCGACGTGCGGGAGTGGAGCTGGAGTCAGGTCGCCGATCATATGGATGCCTTCCTGGAGGCGGTTGGTGTGCCCAAGTCTGAGATTAAGAAGGACCTGGGTGGCAAGCTAGGCGAGAAAGAATAAGTTCTCGGGTAAGGCAGCGAGTAACGGTTAGTCTGTTGTTCGTGTCACAGAGGAGGTAACCATGAAAAAATGTGGACTATGGTTAGCTGTCGCAACTATCATGGTGTTGTTATTGCTGGCGTGTACGCCAAAACCGGTAATCACTCCGCCACCGACTCCAGCACCAACCGTAGCGGCGCCCACGGTGCGGTCTACTGTACCAACCCCGGCAGCAACAACTGCGACAGCGACTGTAGCATCACCTGCTACACCAGCAGCAGCCAAACTCCCGGCGGTTATCTCGGTTGCTACGGCAGGAATAGGTTCCATAGGGTATATCTCGGCCAGCGCCTTTGCAGAAGTGATTGGTAAGTATACCAGCACCAAAGCCAGTGTCGAGCCTGCCGGGGGCACAGCGCGATGGTTGCCGTTGATGAAATCCAAACAAGTAGAATTTGCCGTCCACTGTGCGCCCACAGACATCAAGGATGCATATTATGGGCAGTTCTTTTGGAAGGATGGAGGCCCACAGCCAGTGGTCCAGGCATCTATTGGCCCCATTCAGCCCTGGGGGTTTGTCGTCACCGACCCTAAAATAAAAACACTGGCTGACCTCAAAGGAAAGAAGGTTTACGCCGAAATAAAAGGCCAGCGCGTACCCCTCGAACCTGTAAAAATTGTCTTGAGAGAAGGGGGACTCAATCCCGGGGATGTAGAAATACTTCCTTTCGCCGATATAAACGAAGCCGCCAAAGGTATGTCGGATGGCAAAGCTGTCGGAGTGTTCAATGTAACCTCGGTGTTGCCTCTGGTAGAGTTAGACCGTACTAAGCCGCTTTATGGCGTACCTGTTCCTAAGGAAATCGTGGATAAGGTGAATGCTGAATTCAGTGAACTCGGTTTTATGACGTGGAAGAAGGGAGACAATATAGGGAAAGAGGACATTCCGTTTATTGCCCAGCCCTGCGGCATGGCTACCAGGGAAGATATGGACCCCGATATTGTCTACGCTATTCTGAGCGCCATATACAACCATTATGACGACTATAAGGACAAGCACCCGGTTATGAAAGAATGGACCGCTGAGAGAGCAGTCAGCCTCATTGGATCACCGGTACATCCTGGGGCTATTAGATATTTTAAAGAAAAAGGTGTGTGGAAGGATACGCAGGAAAAACTTAACCAGAAGTTGCTGTCTCAAAAACGGGGTTAATGCAGAAAACAGATATTATTACAAAACTATGGGTCTGGACATGAAATGGGATATACTTTATGTTAGATTGGAATTTACGCGGCAAGGTCGGCCTTCCGCGTATAATAAAGAAAAGGTATAAAGAGGAGTAAGATATGAAAAAGTTTAGCATTACTTTCTCGTTTATGATAATTGCAATTGTTATCTTAGCATCCTGCGCTCCACCGCCAACCCCTAAGGCGGCGCCGACCACTCCAACTCCAACAGTTGCAGCCGTGGCGCCAAGTCCAACAATAGCAGTTCCGGCGCCGACTACACCTGCGCCCAAACCCGCCACACCCACTCCAACTCCTGCTACCCCTACGGTTAAGCTGCCTTCCATTATATCCATTGCTACAGCGGGAGTTGGTACTACAAGCTATATTGCAGCCAGCGCTTTTTCTGAAGTCATCGGGAAATATACATCAACGAAGATTACTGTAGAACCTGCTGGCGCAACCTCCCGGTGGGTGCCTCTTATGAAGACCGGAGAAATTGACATGGCCATCGGCTGCGGCCTGTCCGATACAAAGGACGCCTACTATGGAGTGGAGTACTGGAAGGATAAGGGCGGCCCGTTCCCTGTGCTGCATGTGGCTATAGGTCAGGTCCAGCCATATGGGTTTATGGTTACCGACCCTAAAATAAAGTCTGTTGCCGATCTCAAAGGGAAGAAAATCTACGCCTTTATTAAAGGTATTCGGATACATGAATCATCCATTGCTGTAATGTTAAGAGAAGCCGGATTGAAACCCGGTGATGTAGAGCTACTAACCTTTGCTGACATCAACGAGGCTGCCAAAGGTATTCAGGATGGGAAGGCTGTAGGTGTCTTCTACATATATTCAGCTCTCCCTCTTGTAGAGTTGGACCGGGCTAAGCCGCTGTACGGCATTCCTGTACCTAAAACGATGGCCGATAAAGTTAGAGAAGAGGTACCGGAGTTCGGCTTTACGACCTGGCAAAAGGGAGATGGCGTCGGCAAGGAAGACATCCCTTATCTGAGCAACCCTTGCGCCATGTATGCGAGGGAAGGTCTGGATGCCGGGACAGTTTATACTGTTTTAAGCACCCTCTATGCTCACTATGACGAATATAAGGATAAACACCCCATAATGAAATTCTGGACTCCGGAACAGGGTATAAGTGTATTCGCCATGCCCGTGCACACCGGCGCCATCAACTACTACAAAGAAAAGGGATTGTGGACAGGAGAGAGGGACAAACTCCAGCAGAAATTATTGTCCCTTCCAAGAGGATAGGAGGTATTATTACAGGTTTTTTCGAATAATTAGATTTTGAAGAACTATTCATTTTACGTAATAGTCCCCGGTAACAATAATAATTAAGGAGGATATCTTTGAAGAGGCATAGATTCATTCTGGTAGCGTTCGCGCTAATTGCTGTCCTGTTGGTGGCATCGTGTGCTCCAAAACCAGCGCCCACTCCTGTACCAACGACTCCGGCTCCTACCCCAGTAGCTGTTGCGCCGACTAAGGCGCCGACAACCGCTCCGACCGCTGCGCCAGCGACGCCAGCCCCAGCCCCAACGGTTAAGATACCCCCGGTGTTGTCCGTCGCAACCGCAGGCGTGGGAACAACTAGTTATATCGTAGCAAGCGCTTTCAACGAGGTAATGACTAAAAATACGGGCACCAAGCTAACTATAGAACCTTCGGGCGCTACCGCTAGATATGTGCCTTTAATGAAAACGGGTGATATTGACTTTGCTATTGGCTGTGATCCATCCGGTATTAAAGAGGCCTACTTTGGTGAGTATGACTGGAAAGCTACAGGCCCTATGCCCGTAAATCAGATCGCTGTTGGACAACTCAGTCCCTATATGTTTAATGTTGTTGACCCCAATATCAAGACTCTGGCCGACCTCAAAGGGAAAAAGTTTTACGCCTTTATGAAGACCATGCGCATCCTTAATGAATTTGTCCCGATGCTGGTCAGGGAGTCCGGGGTGAACCCCAACGATATAGAGTTTCTTACCTACACTGATATAAACGAGGCTACTAAAGGAATACAGGATGGCAAAGCAGTAGGTGTGTTTTATATCCCCACAGTCTTGCCCATCGTAGAGTTGGACCGTGTCAAACCTGTCTACGCAATACCTGTATCAAAAGAAGTAGTAGAAAGGGCTCAAAAAGAATTTCCCTTTATACTTTTTGATGTATGGAAGAAGGGGGACGGCATTTCCAAAGCGGATACGCCAGGAGCGTTCCTGCCTTGTCTTATGACCGCCCGGGCTAACCTTGACCCCGATATTGTTTACCAGGTCGTTAAAACCATTTATTCTCATTACGATGACTACAAGGATAAGCACCCTATTATGAAAGAGTGGACTCCACAGCGAGCAGTAGCTATATTAACTGCTCCGGAGCACCCTGGCGCAATAAAATATTTCAAAGAGGC
>JACVQG010000011.1 GCA_015661045.1 Dehalococcoidia bacterium
AAAGGTACCGTAAATGTCGGCCCTTATAGCTTTAAGTGGGAGTTTGCCACCCCATCCAAGAAATTTGAGTTTTACTCAGGGAATCTTAAAAAGCTGTTTGAAGATAAAAAGGTTACTGATGCAAACCTGGCCACCTATTATATAAAAGCCAAAGGCGACCTTGTATATGTGCCTCACTATGAAGAACCAACCTTTATCGGCGATGCCAGCAAATTTCCTCTATCGCTTATTACCTACAAAAATCAGCTCAGTCAAGAGGGAAGGAGCGCTAATTCCCCCTGGACCCAGGAGATGTACCTGAACCCGCTTTATGGGACGGGATGGACAAACTTCGCCGAGATTAATCCCGAGACAGCCAAAAAATACGGCATAGCCGATGGTGATGCTATCAATGTAGAGTCCGAGGTGGGCAAGATAAAAGTTACTGCTAAACTTTCCGAGGGTATCCATCCAGGGGTAATTGCCATATGTTATGGGCAGGGACACTGGTCCTATGGTAAGTGGGCTAAGGACAAGGGTTCTAACCCCAATGAGATAACCGGTGTGATGTATGAGCATATAACTGGCATGTCAGCTTACTTTAATACCAGGGTGAATATTTCTAAGGCATAAGGAGGTAACAATATGGCACGATATGGCATGATTGTTGACCTTGACCGGTGTGTGGCCTGTCAAGCCTGTGTCATCGCTTGCAAGATAGAAAATAATGTGCCTAGCTCAACACCGGAGAGCTTCAAGGGCAGACAAATGAACTTTAGAACCAGGGTAGTGCCCCTGTTCAAGGGTGGTAAGTATCCCAATCCTAGAGTAGACATCTACCCAGTACTCTGTAATCAGTGCGATAACCCCCCATGCGTTGCAGCGTGCCCTACTGGCGCCACTTATCAGCGTCCGGACGGTATCGTTTTGGTAGACTGGGAAAAATGTATTGGTTGTCGCTACTGTATGGCTACCTGCCCCTATAGCCAGAGGTCGCTTATCCAACTAGAAGAAACTGCCCAATACAACAATCCCACCGCCGTACCACCTGGCAATACTCGCTCTACACCCCCCAAAGGCAAAGTTGATAAGTGCACCTTCTGCGCCCACCTGGTGGACAAAGGGCAGCCCCCAGCTTGCGTAACGTCCTGCCCTGCGGAGGCCAGGATATTCGGAGACCTGGACGACCCCAATGGCAAACTAAAAGAGCTATTGGCTAACCGCAATAGCACTGTCTTAAGGCCTGACTTTGGCACTGAGCCACAGGTATTCTATCTACTCAAAGGATAGCATAATGGAAGAAAGAATAGATTCGCTAGTGGCAAGAGGCGAGATTTATAAACTCCTCTCCCTCGCTTATGGCCAACCTGAGCAGGTTTTACAGGTTGAAGATTTCATAACGGTAGCGAGACAAGCCTTAAATACTATTGAAAAAGACATTTTCTCCCGGGAGTTAAAGGAATTAGAGACATTTTTTAACGACAATAACAATTCGGTAAATTTGGCTATAGAGTACACCAGGTTATTTCGCGGCCCGGTTAAAGCGGATGTATATACCTATGAATCCATGTATGTGGACGGGGAGATAATGGGCAAATCCACTATGGATGTGTTACAACGATATGCGGAGGCAGGTGTTCAGGTATCAAGAGAGTTCAAGGATTTACCCGACCATATCTGTGCTGAAATGGAGTTTATGGGTTTTCTTTGTGCCCAGGAGTTAGCCGCCTGGCAACAGAACAATCAAGATGAAGCAAAACGCTTCCAACTCATAGGTGATTCTTTCGTGATAGACCATTTATCTAAATGGGTATCTCGTTTTTCCGACCTCATCCTGGAGCATGCTAACACACCTTACTACCTGAACCTTGCCCGGATAACCAGGGGATTCATAGCCCGCGAGGCTTCCACAATTTGTGCACAGACTATCGCATAGGAATATAGGGCTCGTATGTTTTTCCTGAATCTACCTGACTCCATGGAGAAACTATATAGTAGTGGCATTATTTACGAGCCTCATTTATGTTCCAGGGTCCGTTTCCCTCGCTCCACATGTCAAACTTGTGTGCAAGGCTGCCCGGCCGGAGCCATATCCTGGGATAAAACTTTACGCATTGATACAGATAAGTGTTCCGGCTGTGGTATTTGTATATCCCGCTGCCCGAATGGGGTTTTCTGGAGCCGCAGTCGCGGGGATTTTGTCATAGCTCAAGAGATTGAACGACTCCTGAATGCTAATGAAAGTCGCTCTATAGTATTTAGTTGTTCCCGAGGTGATCAAACTACCAATAGCATCATCGTTTTGCCCTGTCTTGGCAGATTAACTGAAAATCTACTTTTGGCCCCCTTTGTCTTCAGAGCGAGCCAAGTTGAAATACGATGGCCAGAATGCAGTGGTTGCACTTACGAAAAATGCCTATCCCATCTGAACTTTATCCTGTTTTTCGGTAGCAAACTGGCTGCGATGATAGGCAAGGAAGAAAGCTGCATTCGGGTGAATAAGGCTGGCAAATATTGTAAACCCCGACCTATTCAAGAGAGGCTTTCCCGTCGGGATTTGTTCCGCACGTTAAGAGTTGAAGCTACCCAAACGGCAGCAGCTTTCTTGCCTGAGTTCGGTAACAACAGTCAAACTAATACTTGGGCGCAGTTTGTAGGAGCTAAACGAGGCTACCTTTTGAAGCTGCTGCGGGCATTTCCCGATCGTACACCAACTTGTGTTACCGCAGAAAATATGCCACTGGCCAACATAGCGATTAATAGTAGCTGTGTTGGCTGTCCCGTCTGCACTACTCTTTGCCCTACCGGAGCTTTAGGACGGATAGAAAACACTGACGGGGTTGATATCTATTTTCGGCCAGACATTTGTGTGGGGTGTAAAATTTGCCAGGAGGCTTGCCTTTTTCAAGCCATATCTCTTTCACCCACCATTGACCTTCTCAACCTGACTGCCAGCCACAACCAGCTACATATCCATTTGGCCAAAAAAAACTGTCATGAATGCGCAACCGAGTTTTGGAGTACAGACCAAGAGATTTGTCCGACATGCCGGCGCGAAAAGGGAGATATTGTTTTATCTATGAAAGGGAGAGAATGAGATGCCATCAGTTATTTCGTTTACAGGCAGGTCTGGAGTTGGAAAAACCACGTTGATTGAGAACATAATACCGGAGCTAAAGGCAAAGGGCTATCGTGTAGCTGTGATTAAACATACACCCCATGGATTCGATATGGACACAAAGGGCAAGGATAGCTGGAGGTTCTCTCAAGCTGGCGCTGATATTATCGCTGTCTCGTCTAAAGAGAAATTATGCATTATGCAACAACCTCCAGAAGAGACCCCTCTGGAACAAATTATTTCCATGTTGGAAACTCAGATTGACTTAATTCTGGTGGAGGGTTACAAACACTCCCAATTCCCGAAGATAGAGGTGGTGCGTTCCCCAATTAGTTCCAATATCCTTAATGGGCTTCAGAACATCGAAGCTGTAGTTTCGGACCAGCAACTACCCTTGGATATACCTCAATTTCGTTTCCAGGAAAACCGGTCTATTGCAAATTTTATAATTAAGCGCCTGGCTATGGCTTCTTTAGTTCCCGTGATGGACCTGGCCTCCTGTACTTCATAGAGGTTATAACGCTAAAGCTGCTCATGACCGCGCCATCATCCCGGGCCATGTCCAGACATTTGTTTTACTTTGATACCTTCCCCTTATCCGGGGTCAAAATGACCAGCTTATCCCGCCGTAAGGATAGCGTTACATCGTTGCCCGGGCTGAGAGATAAAGAGCCATATGAATACACAGGAAAACGCACCTGTATTTCATGGCCATTGGCAAGGTGGATTCGCTCCTGCAACCTGGTTATGACTGACTGCCTTGTTCAGTTGCATATCAGGATAAAGCACTTTAATATCCTCTGCACGTATATAGGCTGTCACTAGCTCTCCTACTTTTACTGGCTGGAAAGGCGCTTCAAAATATAAACCATCCCATTCAAGCACAATACCATTTGCCCTGGAATCAACTACCCGGGCTTGAAAGAGATTCTGAATACCGAGGGTTGACGCCACTTGATGGTTAACAGGGCTATTAAACACTTCTTCTACCTGTCCAATTTGGTCCAGGTTTCCATTCTGGATTACCGCCAGTCTGTCGCCCAGAGTAAACATGTCTTCCAGGTTATGGGTTACACAGATAACCACTAATCCTGACTCGCTTTGAAGGGCGGACAAATCACTTTGCAAGCGCTCTCGTAATGACAAATCTAAAGCGGAAAATGGCTCGTCCAGCAGGAGCAACTTTGGATCGGGGGCCAAAGCACGGGCTATGGCTACGCGTTGTTTTTGTCCCCCGGATAGCTCATGCGGGTAACGATTACCTAAGTGGGCTATTCCTAACTTCTTCAATAACATCGCCGCCTTCGAGTCGGCGTCTTTTTGCCGCCACAGAGGGTATGCCACATTCTCCACTGCTGTCAGGTGTGGAAATAGTGCGTAGTCCTGGAAGACATATCCTATACGGCGTTTCCTTGCTGCCAGGTTGATATTTATACCCGGGCGGTGTTTCCGAAAAAAGGTGACTCCATCGAAAATAATTTCTCCGGCATCTGGCTTAACCAATCCAGAAATCATATTTAACAGGGTTGACTTTCCAGCTCCGGAGGGACCAAAGAGAATTAGTATTTCGGCGCCCGCTTGAAAATTGATCCCTAGACGGAACGACCCACGATGCAACTCAACATCTACGGTCAACCGGGTTTTTTCAAGGGGTGATAAAGAACCCATAGCTATGACCTCTGTTCCTTCACATCACCAGGGGGCGGTGTTTGGGGCCGTTTAGGCTGCTCGATACGACGCACCCACCACAACCCCATGAAGGCCAGCGCCGTCATCAGAAGAACCATCTGGTTGGCCAGGTCATACCGCCCGGTTTGAACCGCATCATATATAGCCAGAGGCATTGTCTGGGTGCGTCCGGGTATATTGCCGGCTACCATCAGAGTAGCGCCAAATTCACCTAACGCGCGGGCGCTACCCAGAAGAAGTCCAGCCAGAACCCCCCTCCGGGCCAGCGGTAGAGTGACACGGAAGAATACGCCAGGTTCAGAAGACCCCAGACCACGGGCTGCATTTTCCAGGGCCGGGTCCACATTGGCTATAGCTGCTTGCGCTGAAAGTACCATCAATGGCAGACCCGCCACTGCTGAAGCAACAGCAGCCGCCTGCCAGGTGAAAAGGACATGCACCCTCAACCATCCCACTATAGGGCCACCTTGCCCCAGGAACAGGAGCAGGTAATATCCTACCACGGTCGGGGGAAGGACCATGGGAAGGGTAACTATAGTTTCTGCTATTAGCCGGCCTGGAAAGTGTTTGCGAGCAAACAGCAGCGCTAAAGCCAGGCCAAACACAAATATCAAAACTGAGGCAACCGCCGTTACCTGCAAGGATAGAAGAAGGGCCTGCCAGTTCATCTGGGCTATTCCTCACCAGGTAGAGTAAAACCATATTTTCGCATAATATCTCTTCCCTTATGGCTATTGACCAGGGCAATAAACTGATATGCTTCCTTCTCGTGAGGAGTACCCCTTATTATACCTGATGTCTGTTCTATAGGCTGATGAAAATTCTCCGGAATCAGTACCCAGTGAGAATTAGTATTTTGTACAACTAAAGATAATGGAATGACTGCTATATCCACATTTCCCGTTTTGGCATACTGGAGCGTCTGGCTGGCGTTTTCAGCCATTACAAGTTTAGGCCGCACCGCATCCCAGATATTTGCCGATTGAAAAGCCTGCTTAGCAGCCATCCCGTAGGGAGCGTGGTCCGGATTGGCAATAGCTATGAGTTTTACCTCCGGCCGGGTTAGATCCTGGATATTATCCGGATAAAAAGGACTGCCATCCCGGGGCCATAACACTATTCTGCCTTTGGCATAAAGCATATTAGTTCCTGCAACAATTAACCCCCCTTTGTCTAAATCCTCCACGAGAGCCCGGCTGGCAGAAGCAAATACATCCACCGGCGCCCCCTGCCTGATTTGCTGGGCTAGTTGGCCGGAAGAACCGAAGTTAAAAACCACCCTCGTGCCGGTCTCATTCTCAAACACCACACCAATCTCCTGAAAGGCGTAGGTGAGGTCAGCAGCAGCAGATACGGTTAGAGTAACCTGTCCGGGAGGAGCTTTCACAATACCACCGGTGCAGCCTGTTAAATATGGTGTAATGATAATAACAGTGAGCATACCTATAATGACCGGCCAGAAACAAGTTGAGATTGTTAATATTTTTTTGATATGTGAATCCTTACCTGACTTAGATTTGTTTTGCACATGGATGTCTGTTAACTATTGCGCCGTTACTTGGCTTTATCAGCCTCGATTAGATATTCTTGTTCAAGTTTGTGTATCAACCCATAGATAAACAAAATCTGTTTTGCTTCAGGAAGTCTTGGAATCTGGTACGTATGTCTTTATATTCGCTAATAACCTTTTGTCCCTCCCCTGTTAACCTGGCATGACCTCCTCCGACTCCACCGGTCGCTTTCTCGACCAATGGCACAGGCGCTAAACGGTTCATCGCTTCCACCCAGAGCCAGGCATTCCGGTAACCTAAGCCCATGGACTTGGCAGCTCCGGCTATTGAGCCAAATTTGTCAATGTGTTCTAATAATATTATTCTACCCCAACCAATATATAGTTCGCCATCCTTTTCCAGCCAAATTCTGCCGCCCAATACATAACCTGGCTCAGGGTGATTTGAAAAACGGGGGGTCTTTTTTATTTTGTATCCTGGAGTTTTGTTAACAGCCATTAAATTTCCGTCCGCTTAGAGAGTTCATTCGTCGTTATATTATTACCGATATAACGCTTTTGTCAAGTCTATCTTAATTTGACTTATTCCCTTACTATTGCTAGAATCAATCTATATTTACTAATAAGGAAGTAAATCGTTGAAACGCTGGTTTCTGTCTTATATGTTTTTAGCAATCCTCAGCCTGGTCATCGGTGTGGGAATTTTCGTGGCTTTAATCGGGCGCCCGCAAGTTGCCGTAATTAATGTGTCGTATGTAGAGTTGGATGGCTTTACTGCCGATGAGATTAACAAAACCCTTCAGTTTGTCAGGGATGATAACTCTATAAAGGCCGTGGTTATAAAGCTGAATAGCCCGGGCGGCACGGTCTCCGCCAGCGCTAATGTCTTTCTAAATACAGTAAAGATCCGGGATAAAAAACCGGTAGTCGTGCTGGTGGGCGATATAGCTGCCAGCGGCGGCTATATGTGGTTATTGGGGGCCAACTATGTTTATGCATACCCGGCTTCTATGGTTGGTAATGTTGGAGCTATTATGAATTTGCCGGCTGGCGCATCTTCTCCCAGTGAAAACGTTGTCCCGACAGGCCCATTTAAATTGACCGGCGGCTCTTACCGGACCTATATAGGTTGGCTGGAATCCATAAAGGATGAATTTATCCAGACTGTCTTTTCGCAGCGTGGAGACAGGCTTAAGATTACTCCGGAAGAACTGGCTGGAGGTAAAATTTACTTCGGCTCGGACGCAGTCAGGCTGGGCTTGATCGATGCTCTGGGAACCGAGGTTGATGCTATCAATAAAGCAGCCCAATTAGCCGGAATCCGTAACTACACTCTAGTAGATGTCAATGCTGCTCTTAAGGAGCAGGGAACCAATTTATCTTTTTCCAAATTTGGCAACTACTCATCGAATTCCGTTAAAGAACAATTCCCGTATATTCACTATATGTTCTGGGAGCCAAAATAATGGGTGCGAAACGGCTAATTATTGTGCCCATAGTAGTCATTGTTTCCCTGGTAGGGAGTCTGTCTTTTTTCTATAACGGTCGTTACGTTCCTCCTAAAACTCCACCCCCATCGGCCGCAGGAAAAGTTCCCCAAGCCTATGTCTCGTCCGCATTTGTAGATTCACCCGCAAAGCAGACCGGGACTCTGGTCATAGATGAATCTCATTTCAATTCATTCAGCGAGCAAGAGATTGCCATACTGTTATCGCGGGTGACTGCCCGTGGATACGAAATCAAGTCCGTAGGTAGTTTAACCACCTTCATGGGATCTGATGCGAGATTGAAGGAAAGAGAAGCTTTACTCGAAGACGGACTACGGATAGCTAATTCTTTCCTGGTAGCTTTACCCTGGAACGAATACACGACGAGAGAAAGAGAGTTAGTCCGCAACTTTGTGGATAGGGGGGGACGATTATTACTTATAGGTGAACCTACCCGAAGAAACACTATAAATCAAATCGCCCAGGATTATAGCATCATCTTTGCTAATGACTATTTATATAACGTCAAAGAACATGAGGACAATTTCCGTTATATTTACCTGCGGGATTTTGCACCCGGCGAAATTACCAGGGGACTAAAAACAGTTGTTTTCTATGTTGCTTCTTCATTATCCCTTGAAAACGGCGGACTTGTTTTCACCGATAACAATACTTTTTCATCTACTCGTGAGCAGACCGGGCGTTTTTCACCAGTGGTTCAGGCAGCAAATGGCAATGTATTAGCTATATCCGACCTGACATTCATGTCGCCGCCTTACAACAGCGTTATGGATAATGATCGTTTGATTTCGAATATCGCCGATTATTTAACCGGTTCAGGACGGGTATTCAAGCTCTCTGAATTTCCTCATTTCTTTGGTCCTAAGGTAGACGTAATAGTTGGACGCGATGAATTGCTAAGCAGCGCTCAATCCCTGGCTTCTCTCGTTAACCAGCACAACCGTACTGCTGAGTTAAAAGAGCGGGAAAACTACCTGCAGGAAACTGCCTTTCTTGGCCTATGGGAGGACTCCAACCAGGTAGAACACTATCTTACAGGGGCGGGCATACAGGTTAACAAGACAGTTGTTACTCCGTTCGGCCAGAAAACCCAAACCCAGGGTACAGCCCTCATCCTGTTACAGGAAAACCAGGGCAGGCACATTTTGATTATTCTGGGAGATTCCAGAGATACGGTCAAAGAAGCAGTCGCCAGGCTCAAAAGCGGAGAGTTCCGTCAGGGTTTGGTCAGCGATAATCTGGGTATTTATACGATAACGGAGGCCGTTCCCCAGCGGGTCGCTGGCGGGACAACGCCGGCTCCAGTGAAAGGGGGCAACGGTAATTGAAGCGTTTAAATTGGCAAAATAATATTAAACATTTTATTGAACTGTTACATAAAGCCACGAGTCAAGGTGGTTGGTATAACCTAAAAGTCCCGGTATTTTTAATGTTAGCCGTAGCTTTTATCTTTAGCAGTTGCCAGGCGACAGTTCCTCCTGCGTCCACCAGGACTACGCCACAACCAACAGTTTCCCCTGTTCCGGCTATCGCACCTACGCCACCTCAGTCCGATGCTCCTTCAATAAACGCTCAAGCAGTCCCGACAAATCGGGATAAGCCTGTAATAATTGAGTTCGCAAAGGCTATTAATGCACTGAATAAAGATTGGGAAGGATATCGCCGCACTTACGGAGATTGGCGGCAAAAAGGCGTTTGCGTTGAACCAGCTATGACCGAGAGCCTCAACAAGTTTGTTGCCAATTTTCAAAAGGTTAAAAGGACAGCCAGTGAACTACCTCAGTCTTCAGTAGTTCGAAGCGTGGCCGAACGTCTGGCTGAAGCAGCCGAAAAGGAAGAAGCCGCACTCATTGACCTGCGGGCTAACTGGAAACCCGGAGATGAATCCATATTTCAAAAATATGAAACAAACAAATTAGCGGCAGACAGGATACGACGGCAGGCAGAGCAGAATCTTAACGACCTGATATCAGCAACCCAGGTGGAGAATATAGAGTCTATAGATAAATACCGCAAAGGACGAACCTCTGTTGAAGTCGAATGGGACACCCTGCAAAAGGACTACAAGAACTGGCGTCAATCACTTCCGGCAGATAATAAAATAAGAGACACCGATAAAGAGAAAACTGCTATGACAACATTACAAAAGATAGCAGACGCTTCTCAGAGTATCCTGAACAAGGTCTATGCCTTACCCCCGCCAACATTAGCCCGGAAGTCGGCTGATTTATTTGTTGAAGCGGCTGAGAAGGAAGAAGCCGCATTAAGGAAGCTAAAAGCTAGTTGGAAACCCGGCGATGAAGAAAGTATCACTAACTACGAACGGGAACAACTGACCGTAAACAAGCTTCGCCGGGACAGCACTCTCCTGTTGGAGAGCATGGCGTCTGTTAGCCTGCAGGGAAATAGGCCGCTATTACAGCAATTCTCTACGTCCTACGGGCAGGTTAGTAAGGCATGGGATGACGTTCTATCCCAGTATGATGACTGGCGGAACAAGGGTGGTGACTGCGATAGAAATGCTGTACGGCAGCAATTATTAGAGCGGTTGAATACTTTTAGCGCCCTGGCTCAACGGGTGAATGCTTTGCCGCAGCCAACCATAGTCCGTCCTCTGGCGGAGCTTATGACCCAGGCAGCCGAAAAGGAAGAAACAACCTTAAGACAGCTCAGGGATAATTGGAAGCCCTACGATTCCGGTTATTATCAGAACTATGAAAAGGAGTGGGTTGCTATAGACCGGCTACGCCGCCAGGCTGCCGCCGGCCTTACCGACCTGGTGCAGAAGAACAACATAAGCCCATCAGACATCGGACAATAGACACAACCCGCTCACTCTACCCATAGGGGGTTTAGAAGGGGATTTCTCAGGGGCGGCCAGATTGGCCGCCCCTGATCTTTATCTCGGAAAAAAAGCTTTGCGAAGCTATTTTTGTAGCCTATCCATCCATGTTGCCGATTTAATGTCCCTCTCCAGTAGGTGCCGCATATAGCTCTGGATGTGCTGCTTCAGTTCCTGGGAAAGCTCTGCGTTAAGCCTTATGCGGCAGGCATCCTCCCTGGGACTTGCCTGGAACAAACGCAAACATTTTAAAGCATTCACTGAAATCGGCTTGACCCATGCCCCGTGTTCACGGCAACCGGGGCAAACTATACCGCCGGTGTTCGGGCTAAAATAATTGGTAACAGGTTCAAGGGCACAATGGCAGTGGACGCAGTCCTGTAGCTGGGGTTGGTAGCCCACGTATTCCAACAGGTGTAGCTCGAAATGATGGATAGCAGAGTCCTGTTTATTTTGACGGGTTGTACCAGCCGCAACGCTTAGCCAGTCCAGCGTATCGATAAACAACCGAAAAAGTGGAAAATTTTCTTGCCGTTCTTCTGTAAAGGAGTTCACCAGGTCGGCGGCATAGAGGCCCAGAGACAATCGCCCCAACTCTTCCCGGACAGACTGGAAGCTGTGCAGTGTCTGGCTTTGAGAGACGACATCCAGGGTGTGGCCCTGGGCTAACATCAGAAGGCAGTGGGTGAGGGGCTCTACATGGCCGCCCAGCTTGCTTTTAGTCTTTCTGGCCCCACGGGCTACCGCCTTAAGTTTTCCCAGGTGCGGGGTATAAAGCGTGAGGAGTCGGTCGGCCTCGCCCAGGTCTGAGGCTTTGATGACGATGGCCTCGGTTTTATAGAGTTTAGGTGTGGACATTATTTTGTGAACCGAAGTCGAGAGCAGCACTTATTGCCTCGCGTGTCAAACGAGGGTGGGCTTCCAGGATTTGGTCTTCTGTTTCACCGGCCGCCATCTTTTCCAGGATTAACTCCACGGTAATACGCGTACCGGCAATGACAGGCTTACCCATCATGATCGCTGGATTGGATACGATTAACCCCTTTTTCATTCTCGCCCCCAACACCATTCTACCTGAATTCCTGCCGGCCCTCAAAGGCCCGGGCAAGGGTAACCTCGTCGGCGTATTCCAGGTCACTGCCCATGGGCAGCCCGCGGGCCAGTCGAGTAATCCGCACCCCCAATGGCGAAAGCAGTCGGTGGAGATACATAGCAGTGGCCTCACCCTCCAGGTTGGGGTTAGTGGCCAGGATAAGCTCGGCTACACCATCACCTTTAAGGCGTTCCAGAAGCTCCCGGATTTTCAAGTCCTCCGGGCCAATGCCATCCAGAGGCGAAAGGGCACCGTGCAGGACATGATAGACCCCTTTGAAGCTGCCTGCTTTCTCCAGGGCCAGGATGTCCAGCGCCTCCTCTACCACGCATATCTGGCTTTTATCCCGTTTTTCATTGCGACAGATAAGGCACGGGTCTTCCTCGGTAATGTTCTGACACGTGGAACAAAGGACTACCCTCTCCTTGACAGCGATAATGGCCTCGGCAAGCGACTGGGCATACTCCTTCGGTGAGCGCAGCAGGTGGTAGGCCAGGCGCTGGGCCGTTTTAGGGCCGATACCGGGCAGTTTATGCAACTCCTCGATTAGCCGGGCCACCGGCGGTGCGGTGGGGAGATAGTTTAGGTTCATATTTTTATTATACCTGTAGTTGTCCCAATACGATGAATACAACTAAAAACATGTTATACCAAAAATTCTTTGACTAATTTCGGTTTGCCTTTAACCAAACGTGCCAATACGAGCGGGATTGTTTTATCCTTTAACCACTCTTGGAGAAACTCTTGTTGCTGAAGATTCACAGGGAGCATTCGTTGGTAAATGGACTGTCCAGAGGATGTTTCAAAAAGGAGAGGGAAAAACTCGTTGTATATTGCTGGCTGCTGAGGAATCTGTGTCCAGTCTATTTCCGAAGGAACAAGCAATGATATGTCATCCACTCTAAATCCAACTTTTCGCGAAACCAGACAGATAGCTTTATTCACGAGGTAGCCACCAAACGTATAATAACGAACGCCCTCGGTCACGCGCTGACACGGAATATGCTCTTGAGAGCACACTGACCGAATACGTTCTATGAATTGTGCGACTCGCGGCCTAAGTTCCTTCGCGAGCAGTTCCTCGAACAATTCCGACGAATGAATCAGTTTCCATATACGGTCAAATACGAATGCATCAGTGTGAACAGCTTCGCCACCATAAGAAAAATCAGAAGCCCCGGATGTTGCCGGCGACGGTTGTAGAAATATCCCGTCTCTGGAAAACTTTTGAACCTTCCAGCATTTACCTGCAAATCTTATAAGGCTTCCGTTCAACAATTTCATAAGGTTAGTCGCTGGCACGTCACCAAGGCGCTTGGAACCATGATAGACATCCACCATTTGCGAGCCGATACCAAAGTTCCCGTATATGAGTTTCATATCCACAAGACGGTGTAGCACCTCGTCCGCGCCGTATTGGTTCTTGAAGCCATGGCGTTGCAGAAAGCCGTTAGAAGCAAGTTCCGCGAGAATGTTTTCCACTATGTCTCGACTTAAGTAAGTTTTGTGGGCCATGATTTCACAGAGGTCTGTTATTCGGGTGAAACGCCCCCCATCGGATGCTATTATGCTTAGTAGTTGTTGCCCAACGGCTCCGAAAATATCATAAGGCGCGCGGACTGGAAGTTCCCCTTTTCTTGCCGCATCAATTAGTACCACAAAACGCATGGCATCTAGCGTTACAGAAGGCGAATCGTCTGGTATTAGGCAAACCACGTTCGTCTTATTCGAACGGCGGTTTCCTCGCCCAACCCGTTGTAAGAATGATTCTACACTGCCCGGCATTCCCCACAGGATAACGGCATCAATATCACCTATGTCAATGCCCAATTCGAGGGTACTCGTTGCCACACATATAGCCGTTTTTGTAGAAGCAAATTTGCGTTCGGTATCCAGCCTGACTTCTGGCGACAAAGAGGAGTAATGCGCAAAAACACTGTGGCGTAGAGTGTCATCTCTGTGTAGAGCACCAGCAAGCCGTTCGCACTCACGACGGGAGTTGGTAAAAATCAGCAACTTTGTTGATTGCCCGCCAAGCAATTTACGAATGAGGTCAAGAAAGACGGACTCGCTTGCCACGTGCCGAACTTGAGCATCGATAGGACGGCGGGTCGGATACGACAAGTACATAGCACTTTGGTCTTTGCCTACTAGAAACTCGCGAACTCCCGACAGGTCACCGATTGTTGCTGATAGTGCAGCCCACTGTAGCCCTTCAGGGATTAGCTGCCTCAGGCGGCGTAAGAGTATAGATAGCTGGAGGCCACGCTGGGTATTGTAAAGAAGGTGTACTTCATCTATCACAACAGCGCGAATGGACAACAAAGCTGGCTCTTTCCGGAACAGCATTACATCAAGTGACTCTGGCGTGGTGATCAGCAAATGAGGTTTCATACTACCTATCAAATCATCACGGTCACCGTGGCGTACCCCAACCCTAAGTCCGATAGTAGAACAAGGTAGATAAATCCGCTTTTCAATATCATTGACTAGAGCCTTTGTTGGGGCGATATAGAGTAGTGTCAAGGCATTGGCCTTTGCTGCCAACCTCCAATATTTGCTCACAAGAGGTGCGAGGACAGCCTCAGTTTTACCTGAGGCCGTTGCCGAGGAAATAACGATATTTTTCCCCGCGGTCAACGGTTCAATCGCAGCCTCTTGTACTTCCGTCAATTTTGAAAAATGTCCATAAAAGGCCACAGCTACCCGAGGGTCAAGAGAATCGATGGCGTTCATTCCGATTGCTCCAATAGATCATCCAATGCCTTGACCACCGAAATAATTGTATGCCTGGCTCGATCTTGTGTTTGTAGTGAAGCTGCTTTATGCACGATTTCCTTTAGTCGCAAATCTTCCATCCCGTGATGGGGATCCCATTCATACGCAATACTATGTGCCTTTAATATACGCTCAGCCAATTCTTCAAGTTCTGATTCTTCCAAAGGGCTCATTTCAAATTTCGCCAGACGATCAAATCTGGAGAGGTCATAATCCCAGCAGTTCTTCATCAAGAGACGGTTCTTACACTTGGATGTGAATTCCGGCGTTACCGCGTAAAAGCTGATCCCCGGGAACCGCGTGCCGTAAAACTGAAAGAGATTGAAGAAGGCTTCTTGCTGTTGTTTGATATTAGTAAGGTTAGTGACAACGTCCTCGAATTCGTCGAACAAAATGACAAGTCCTCTTAACCCCGCCCCCACAGCGAGGGTGTTGATATCGCGCAGCGCTTGCCAACTCTGCGCGTATCCTTGAACGTGAAACATGAAAGTTTCATGTGCATAGAACTGTTGCTCTGAACGAGGATCTCGAAAATGGTTCCTTTGGTGCTCCACAAGTTCAATATATAATTTCTTTTGTTGACCTTTGTATTTGTATTGCCAGGGTTGGTATAGGTAGTCCTCTATCATGTCTTGGGTGTTAGGATTGGCAACTGCCCACGCGCGAAGACTGATAAATATTGCTGCGGAAGAAAGCGACTCGGAGTAATCCCAGCGCCAGCCACGGGTTAGTTGGTGCCAGAAACCCGGTCCCCCAACGACTTTCGCATCCTCGGCTTTTCGCACCAGAAGGTTGAAAAAAGGCCTAATTCCTTTGGTGCCCAGTGAATATGGTATTTCAATACCTCTGCAAATAGCAGCGAACATCTGGTCCATGCGGCTGAATTTAACTGCACCTTTGGAATCGAGCGTAACGGTGCTAACAGCGTAAGAATCCGCTAGGGCTTGCTCACGAACGAACTGGAGAAGGTGGCTCTTGCCCGCACCATAGTTGGCTTGAATTAAAAGTACGTCTCCTTTAGCTATTTCTAGCTTCTTCCGGAGCTCCTGGACTTCTGACTTCCGCCCCACGGTGAAATGGCGCACGAAACCGTCAGGTGGAATACCTTTGCGGAGAGACTCAATTACTCGTTGGGCTTCTGCCTTATTCATGATTCACTCTTCGCGGAGGCGGCTCATAACATCGTCATAAAGCTTGCCCGTCGTTCTGACTTCGCCTTCTAAGTGGTCATCGAAATCAGCAATTAGAGCAGTCACTAAAAGCCGCCAGAAACGAATGGCTGCGAGGGATGGATGCATCTGATATAGTTCTTTAACCTTCTGAGTAACGCCGCTTTCATCAGGCAAAGCAACCTTTGCCTCTGCATAAGCTTGAATGTAAATGTCTCGAATCTTCTTCGCTGCACTCTGGTAGTCTTCCAGTGTCGTTTG
>JACVQG010000193.1 GCA_015661045.1 Dehalococcoidia bacterium
ATTCCCGGTATGAAGTGTTGCCTGTGGCAGTTTTTGTAGCAGCGCTATCTGTTCTTCGATGGCATTCTCTGCAGCAGCGAAGCCAGCGGCATTATCCCCGGAAGGTTTTTCGAGGCGCCTTTTTATCCGTTCCCTGATATTGTCGATTTCCGGGGGCGATGGTTGTTTACCCGGTGCGCTTGGCACTCTTGGTTTCCTTTACGGTATCTGGCAGTACCATTTCATTTATAACTTTCCCTTTGGTATCTTCCACCGTAATCAACCACCTGTTTTTCTCTGTAACGAAGCTCGGTTTGACTGCGAGCTTGCCTTCTGTCTTTTCGAGTTTATCGAGATTCAGCTTGATGCGGACTTCGCTGATTATGTCGTTGAGCTTCCTTATTGGAGCTGCTGCCACAGTTGTGGACGGTTTAATCTCACCGACAGTGCTGACAAAACTGATCCTTAGTGTGGATAACATAGCAGCATCGATCCCGCCGCGCGTGAGGTCTTTTGACGAGATGGGTCTAATCGTTACGCGGCCTTTTTCATCGGAATTTACCGCTACCTTAAGCTCAAGTTCGGCATTACTCAGCATCATATTCACCGAGGCGCCCAGCCCCGGGACGAGAGCTTCCTGGGCTTCGGAAAAAGACTGACCTGCTGATTTCAGAAAAGCGCTGAGGTCAATGTCGCTTACTGGCTCTGATTTTCCAACCATATGCCAACTCCTGCATGGCCTATTACTTTGCCTTTGTCACTGTCTGCATGGCCTATTACTTTGCCTTTGTCACTGTGTTCCGTACCGGTTCAATTCGTAATGGCATAGGTACCGGTACCAGGGTAGCCGTCAGTTTGGACGATATTTTCAGGTCCCGGTTTAATTTACGTTCGAGACGCAGGTCACTGGTATTGGCAAAAAGTGTTTTGCGCCCTTTCGTCTCCTCAGTGCCGCTCTCATTCTCAACAATCTGAAGGTCCATGGCCACCTCTACGGTTGCCTGGGAGAACTGGTAGAAAGCCGGCATCATGCCAAGTTCAAGTAAAGATACCGATTGCGGTTCTCCGCTCTTGTATGTCACATTTCCTTTTTCATCAATTGTCTCGGTAACATTACGCACAATGTTTACCCTGGTGCCGGCCAGTTCAGTCAACATTTCTGCGGATGACCTGTCCAGGCTCAATTGCGCCTCGGCAATGCCTTCCGCGAGCATCCGTATCAGGTCAGCAAATGACGTTGATGGTACTTCACGCACTGGCGTCTCAGCCGGGACTATTGGCGCCCGAAACCCTTTTGTGACTATGGGGATTTTGTTTGACTTCGATACCATGCAATTCACCCCTCGAAATTATATACACGCGAAGCGGGCTTTACAATACCAGGGTAGGACACATAATCCGTGAATTGTACCCAGGACTGTCCGCTTTGCGAGACTCTCGGATCCCGATCAGTCGGGATTCGGAGAAGGCCTGGGCATGGGGTTTTTATATCTATGCCCCCCCGATGTATCGGGGGGGTACTGGAAAAATCCCCAAGGTTTACAGCATGAGGTCTTTTATTCACGTGCAGACAAAGCCAATAATCCACGGATTAAGGAGGACGTTAGAAACCTGAACTTTGCGGTTCAGGCTGTTAATATCCTCCACTTTTCGGAGGTTTTGTCTGGCAGATTTATTAGTGGTTACTGTTATTTACGATATCGGCAGGTCTATGGCGTTTCCTTGGGAGGCCGATTGTCCACCACTGTAAACTCGGGAGCGATGCGTGGCGGTGGGGGCACTGGTACCATCTTGGTGAAGAGTCTGCTTGTACCGCGCACTTCCTTACCGAACTTGCGATTGTGGGCGACATCGACATTAACCGACGCGCTCCAGCAAGAAAAACCCACTTTTGCGCTAGCGCTGACTTTGATGTTGGTCTCCTGGGAAGAGGTTGTTTTAATGTCCATGGTGACTTCGATGGTCGCTTCGGAGAATTGGTAAAAAGTGGGTAGCAAGCCGATCTGAAGCAGTGAGACGTCCACAGGGGGAGAGCTTGCAAACGAGACCGCACCCGTTGAGCTGATTGTTTGAGTCACCGCCATGACCAGTGGTATTGTAGTCCCCGCCAGTAGTTGGGCTGTCTGCACAGAGTTTTCGTCCAGCGCCCTCTGGGCCTCAGCGATGCCCAACCCGAGTTTTAAAACCATTTCAGGAAGTGGTACTGCCAGAAGTTCTTGTCCTACGCCAGCCATTTTCCCTCCTTTTGATTATTGTATTATTATAACGCTGTCTGCCTGACGTTACTAACGCGGACTTGTGGCCCTCGTTTTTGCCAGGAGCTCTACTAGTTTAGATAATCTACTGGTATCCACGGTAACGGGTCCGATTGCCTGGATACTTCTATTGGAACGCAAAGCAATATAGCCGGCAAACGGAAGAACTGCCAATAGCTTAAACCCGGACAACGGCAACACGACTTTGCCCCCCTGGTCTTTTACCATCGTTTCCGGCGATACTCCGTTGCCAATGACCAGAAACATACCCTGCTGCGGGTGAGCGATCTTGACAGTGGCCCCTAAAACGCCTGCCATAGATGAGCATCCGATATTTTCGTTAGCTGTGGTACTCAAACCAGGCCTCATTTAGCCGGGTAAACGGAAAGAATAATAGGGATGTGGTAAATTGAAGTAAAGAAAAGGTATACTGAAGTTTACAATGCTATATACGTTGTGTCAAAGAGGGCTGTAACCAAAGAGCCTGATTGTGCGGATATTATAGCGAATATACAGATTGAATATCTCGACCTATATCCCTGGAGGTAATTGTTGCTCATCTGACACAATCTATGCGGGCACTATGCTTCCTGCGCAAAACGAAGGGGTATATGGGGCACGGCGCACCGTGCCCGTATGTCATTTCCGCCAGCTTTCCAGGGGCATTGTGGGCTGGAGGTTGTTCTTCGATAACTCCTCACGAAAAACCTTCATGATGGCTGGAGACTCATTGGGGTACTCTATCTGGTCGCCTCCGGAATCCGTGCTCTCCGCCGATTTGTAGTCGTGGGTCATTCTTATCGCCCATATACCGTATTTATCGTTCCCCCAGCGCAGGGCGAGGTAGCGAGCAGGCTCTTTGCCAGTGTTGAAGTGCTGGTGGAACCACTTGTCTGGCGGCACTAACATGCTTCCCTTCTTCCAGGGGAACTTTTGAGGCTCTTTTCCCTCCGGCCACATGAGTGAATAGCCGGTGCCGTTAAGTATGATAACATGTGCTCCCGGTCCATGGCGGTGTCCCTTTTTATAAGTGCCTACCGGGAACTCGGAAATATGAGCGCCGAAGGAGTTTTCAGACATCTGGAAACGCAGATTAATGCCTCCGGCTCCTCTTTCTTTATACTCCAACAGCTTTAATGTGTAGACATCGGAGATAAAATTGCTCTCCCACAACCGGGCAAAATGGATTTTCCCTTTAGCCGAGAAATAGTCCTCCTCGGCGGTATACCGGTCTGTAAAACGAAAATCGTTTTTAAATACGAAGTCCAGGTTATGAAACAGGTTGATAACGAGCGGCGCAGTGGTAACTGATAGAAATCTCACCGGTTTATCGCCCTGCCCATTGAAAAGCTGATACCAGCAGTTCAGCGGCGGGGAAAACATACTGCCCTCACCCCATTCAAAGGTCTGCTTGCGGCCTCCCTCCTGCCAAAGGGTAGTGGCCCCGCGGCCCTTTAGAATGACCATCGTTTCCTCGAATAGGTGGCGCTGGGGTTCCAGGGCTTTGCCCGGTGGTATTTCACAGATATAGCCATCGTTAGCCTGCTCCGAGCCTATCAAATTGATAAAGACTCCCTTGCCCCCCATCCGGGGCCAGGGCTGGACAGGAACAGTGTTAAGGTCCTCAATCGCGTAACCGCCGATAGAGGGGATGCCCTCTTTTTCCTGCCATTTCATGTAAGGGGTAGGCATGTTGCGGGTAATTTCACCACCATTTGTCATCGATGACCTCCTTAAGATAGTAAAGTCCAAATCACAAACATCAAATCCCAAATTCGTTCCACTACTTAGCTCGCTAAAATCCCTCTCTGTCTCCCTTTGAATGGTCATTGACTAAATATCTTTACAGCATTAATCTAACTTACAATTGTCATCCTGGAGCGTAGCGAAGGATCTCAGAGCGGTGGGGCACGTACCACCCTGCCCTGAGATCCTTCGTCGCTATGCTCCTCCAGAATGACATAAATGTAAACTTATTCTGTTAATGACCATATAAAGGGAGAGGTTATAGCCCTCCCCCTTTCGCAAAAGGGGGTGCAGGGGGATTTGCCTGAATAATTCCCATATTTTCAAGTATGCTTTCTACCACTCCCTCGATATTGTTAAGTACTTCGGTATTACTAAACCTCAGCACTTTCAAGCCCAGGTTTTTCAAATAATCATCTCTTTTTCTATCCACTTCCGCCATATCATCAGAATAGTGCTGGCCTCCGTCAACTTCAATAACCAGCTTCGCTCTGGGGCAATAGAAATCCACTATATAGTCGCCGATGATTCTTTGCCTGTAGAACTGGCAGCTATTTATTTGTTTCATCCTTATCGTTGACCAGAGACGCCTCTCGGCATCGGTCATATTATTTCTGAGTTCCCTGTTATATATTTTCAGATTGTTGTTGTAAATTAACATTCCTCGTAAAATCCCTCTCAATCTCCCTTTACCAAAGGGAGAGGGTATGGCCCTCCCCCTTTCGCAAAAGGGGG
>JACVQG010000194.1 GCA_015661045.1 Dehalococcoidia bacterium
TGAGGTAAGATGGATAAAGTGGACACCAAAGTCAGATAAAATAAAGAGATGGAGGTGTCACAATGAAAGGGATTCCAAGGGGAAGGTACACGAGGGAGTTTAGGGAGGAAGCGGTGAAACTAATAACTGAGGAGAAGCTATCGTTACCGGAAGCAGGTCGACGGTTGTCGTTGGCGCCATCGACGATAGGAAACTGGGTGAAGGCCTCTAAAGTCGGAAAGCTGGGAGAGGTAGGTAAGTCGTATCGGCCGCTGACCGAAATCGAGATGGAGTTAGCCAGGACCAAGAAAGAGCTGATCATAGTCAAGATGGAGCGGGATATACTAAAAAAAGCAGCCGCGTACTTTGCGAAGGAGTCGCTGCCCGGTACGCGATGATAACAGAACTGCGGCTTCACTATCCTATACCTCTTATTAAGGATGTAATGAGCGTCTCGGCCAGCGGGTACTATGCATGGATAGACCGACCGTTGTCGAAGCGAGCCCGGGAGGAAATGAGGTTGGAGTTAGAGATAAAGGCGGCGCATAAGCGGACCAGGGAGACGTTCGGCCCTGAGAGGTTACAGCGGGATCTGGCGGAGCATGATGTACCAGTGGGTATCTGCAGGATCAAACGTATCCGCAAAAAGCTCGGTATACGGTGCAAACAGAAGCGGAAATTCAAGGCTACCACTTACTCCAAGCATACCCTTCCGGTAGCCGAGAATCTACTGGGGCAACAGTTCAAGGTTGCCGAACCGAATAAGGTCTGGGTGAGCGACATCACGTATGTGCCCACCGACGAAGGCTGGCTGTATCTGGCCGGCCATAAGGACCTCTTTACCGGTGAGATCGTGGGCTATGCCATGGGAGAGCGGCTGACCCGGAACCTGGTTTGTCAGTCTTTATTCCGGGCTATGGCAGCCAAGCATCCGGCCAAAGGCCTGATTCACCACTCTGACCGGGGGAGTCAGTATTGCTCCTATGAGTACAGGCAGATTCTGGAGCAGTTCGACCTGAAAACCTCAATGAGCGGGAAGGGGAATTGTTTTGACAATGCGCCAATGGAGAGCTTCTGGGGAACGCTCAAGCAGGAGTTGGTCCATCACCGCCATTACAGGAGCAGGCAGGAGGCAATTCGAGACATTACCGAATATATTGAGATATTCTATAACCGCCAGCGCCGCCAGGCCAGACTGGGATTCCTGGCCCCCGCTGCTTATGAACAACAATTCTATGCCGGACTACCGGCAGCATGAGAGGTTTGGTGTCCACTATTGACATCCGACCCCATCCAAACCTTACCGAATTTTTGACCATTAATAACTAATTCTTGGTCTATGCATAAGCGGGGCAGCATATGTTTTATCGTTTCTTCTAAATCTTGTGTAGACAATGGTTCTCTTGTCAAGCAATAGATAACTGCTTCTTTGAAAATACTATAGGCCGTTTTCTTACCTACTAATGCTTCTATAAACTTTGTATCCGCTTTTTGAAGTGTTTCATTAAATTTCCTTTTAATTGATGAGGTTGCGGACTTACTAACCCGCTCATATTCCTCTTTTAACTCCTGGGCAACAACGCAAAGCTCGTTAATCTTTTCCTTTCCAACTTTGTTGCCAATTCTAGAATAATTATCAATATCAATCCTTATTTTCTGAACCGTTGTCAAATCTGAAATGCCGACGCTGTATTCATAGTTATATTCAAAACCAGAAGGAGTCAAATTTGAGGACCCAACAACAGCATAAGCATTATCAAAAATATAAACTTTTGCGTGTAGTCCCGGTAGGGTTAGAAGTTCGAATTTATGAAGTCGATCTTGGAAGACCTGCAATGCTTCGACGTCAAGTGCACTGTCTAAAATGCTTTGCGAACGTAAATCAGTAAGTAGGCGAAAGGAAATCTTAGCACTTAAGTTTCTTGTTGTTAGGTTTTCGCAAATGTAATCAGCTTCTGTTTTCTTGATATAGGGCGAAGTTATGACCAACTCTTTTTGAGTCTTATCTAAAAGTTTCTGGAAATGATTTCGCCAAGGACTTCTTAATAAATCAACCATTGGTTAAGTAACTTTGCCACGAATCATAGGCACGACTTTGGGTTCATAAAGAGTGTCGGACAAGTACTCGATGGGTATGCTATATTCTTGGCAATATTCGATAATTTTCTGCGTCCAGTTGTCAGTCATTAAAATCCTTAAAGAGTGCGCCTAGATTAAAATTAAGCGCCTTACAGATTTTATGGATGTTCTCCAATGTTATATTTTTTTCGGCTCTCTCTATCATTCCGATATAGGTACGATGCAAGCCCGCTTTTTCTGCAAGCTGCTCCTGTGAAAGACGTTGTTTATGTCTTTCCTCTCTTACCTTCTTACCGAACTGAACGAGAATATCTAGTGGCATTTGTCAATTCCAAGACAATAATAACTATAGTGTAGATAAGTGCTAACTATAATTCGACATACTATAATTAGCAATTAAGCCTTGATAACATAGGCAAATAAGCTCCTCTGTTTCCCACTTTTCTATGTACGGCTCCATAGCTTTTACTATAATGGGAAATGAGACCAGTTCAAATACCTTAGAGATTAGTTTCGTATCATCCGAGAGAGTGTAAAGATTCCCTTTTCCGTTTAATACTCCTTTGATATGCCATTCTACACCTGTTTTTTTAAATGCTTCATTAAGAATATTTCGCAAATCAAATACTTGTGCCATGAACACCTCAACCCTTTTGCCAGGTTAATTTTTATCAGTATTATACATCGCTTACTTCTGCTAAAATAGCCTGTGTAACCTAAAGTAGGGGCACAGCATGCTGTGCCCCTACAAATCAAGGAGAATATTTATGGATGTCACCCATCTCCGCAACCAGATCCCTGCCACCCGGAAGGTTATCTACATGAATACAGGCTGGTCTGGCCCTAATCCACTGGCGGTACTGGATACGATGAAGGAATGGCTGGATTTCGAGGCATATGAAGGCCCTACGGCGCCCCACGTGCTGGAGCGCCACCGACAACTCCAGGAGGATACCCGCAATGCTGTCGCCAGGCTCATCAATGCCTCGCCTGAGGCGATTTCCCTTACTCAGAACACCACCGAAGGCATAAATATAATTCTCAACGGGCTGGCCTGGCGAGCGGGAGATGAGTTGGTCACCACCAACCTGGAGCACGCATCGGGGATTGTGCCTTGCTATTATCTTGCCAGACGCAAACGGGTTAAAATCAGGATTGTAGACCTGATTGGCGTAAATACTCCCTCTCTCATATTGGAGAGGTTTGAATCGGCTATCACCCCCAAAACACGATTAATCCTGTTGAGCCATATTATGTATCTGAACGGACTGTGCCTGCCCCTCAAGGAAATCCAGGCCATGGCTAGAGACCGGAATATCCTGGTGCTGGTGGATGCTGCTCAGTCCGCCGGACAGATGCCCCTGGACATGAAAGATTTAGACTGCGATTTCTATTCCCTGCCCGGCCACAAGTGGCTATTGGGACCGGATGGCACTGGCGCTCTTTACATCCGTAATGAACTCATTCCGCAAATCCAGCCTGCCAAGGTAGGACATCATGCCGTCTCCAGCTATGACTTCAAGGGTAACTGGGAACCGGAGATTCAGTCTATCAGAAAATTTGAATTAACTACCTCCAGCGACCCTCTACTGGCGGGGCTTATCGCTGCTATTGATTTTCTGATGGGAATCGGCCTGCAATCTATCCAGGAACGGGTGTGTTCACTATCAAATAAAACATCGGAAAGGCTTAGCTCTATCTCCTGCGTTACTGTTACTTCTCCCCGGCACCCCCAACTGGTCTCCGGACTGGTGAGCTTTTCTGTAGAGGGCTTCTACCCACAGATTGTGGTAAATCACCTTTGGGAACACAGTAAAATTGTATGCCGATGGGTGAATGACCCGCCCGGAGTGCGCCTATCGCTTGACTTCTTTAATACCGAGGAAGAGATAGAGAAGGTTGTGGACTGCATGAAAAGTTTATTCGCTTAATCGTTCTCGCACATGCCCGACAAGTTGTGGATAAGGCGATCCCC
>JACVQG010000195.1 GCA_015661045.1 Dehalococcoidia bacterium
TATGAAATCGCTCTCTACAAACATACCGGCAGTCTGTTCAGCTATCCCGTGGATTACGTCTGCAATCGTCTCACGGTTGAGAGGATCGAAATGGTTGTGCCTGCCGCAGTGCGTCACCGGCTGAAACGCAATGCCCCGGACTGCCGGGTGCTTGATGCCGAATTTAACTATGTCGCCGATTTCCTCGTGGTTGACGGTCTTTTCGATAGCCGGCACCAGGACAACATCCAGTTTGGCCTCGGCGAGCCTGTCCAGCCCCCTGAGCTTCGTGGAAAGCAGGTCTTTGCCACGTATCTTCTCCTGTGTTTGCTGCGTGAATCCATCAAATTGAAGATAGATGGTAGGTCCGATATCCGCTAGCCTGGCTAGAAAAGCATCGTCTTTTGCGATACGGATTCCGTTGGTGTTCAGCATCTGGTGTCGAATGCCCTTTTTCTGTGCCATGCGGAGCATAGTCAGGATGTCAGGATGAAGAGTAGGCTCACCCCCGCTGAACTGGACCACCTCCGGATGGCCTTCCAGTTCAACGAATCTGTCGAGCATTCGTTCAACCTGTGCCAGAGAAAGGCTAAATCCAGGTTGAGAGTCCGCAAAACAGATAGGACAGTCCAGGTTGCAGTGGCTGTTGACTTCGATCAATGCCAGGCATGTATGTTGTATATGGTCAGGACAAAGACCGCAATCTTTGGGGCAACCGTCAGTTACGGGGGTACTGAATCCGAGGGGCTGCTTGCCAGGTTTATTATACGGTAAGGAGTCGAGATACATTTGGGCATCAGAACTCAGCAGTACCTCGAACAAGCCGTGGTTCTGGCACTCTTTACGCATAATGACACGCCCGTCCAGGATGATAATCCGGGCGTCAACTATGCTGAGGCATTCCGGGCACACACTGCGAGTTGTCTCGCAATGGGTCTCCCTCATCTTAGTTGACTCCTGCACAGATACCCTCCTCTGCCTGAATTACAGCTTCCCCTGGAGCCACCTGGAAAGACAAGGGCATTGTAAATGTCAGTCCAGGTAATGTCAAGGATATTTCTTCCGTGATTACTTACAGTTTTCGCCCTGCTAAGGCAAGCCCCGCCTTTCAGAACTGTCCAGGTTAAGCGCTTACTTTTAACCTGTTTACTGCCATTGGTCAGTGGCAAAACCGTTTGGTTTTGTGCGAATTGACAATTTCCATCTATATGATTACTATCACCGTAGGCAATACAACAAGCTACGGTTAGAGAAAATCCATAGCACAGAGTAAAGCACAGGAGAGTAATATGGAAAATCAACCAACAACTTTTTCCGTTCAGTGGGTGCGGGAGGAAACATCTCAGATGCGGCTGATTTCATTGAATTCGGGAAAGGTCTGGTCTTTTATACCGGGTCAGGTCGCTATTCTGCGATTGGAGGGAGTCGGGGAATCGTATTATGCTATAGCTTCTGCCCCTGAAGATAAGGTAGGCATGGAGTTTCTCATACATGAGGGTGCGGGCGTATCTAAAGCATTGTTTGAGATTAAAAAAGGCGCTCTGGTTCAGGCGAAAGGCCCGGTAGGGAAGGGATTCCCGATTGATAGCTACTGCGGGCGGGATTTTATTATGGCCGCAGTCGGGAGCGCTGTTGCGCCTTTGCGGAGTGTGCTGAGGTCTATCAGCCGCAGGAGGTCTGACTTCAAGAAAGTAACGTTGATTTACGGTGTCCGCCACCCGGATGAATTTGCTTTCCCGGGTGAAGTTGCCGAATGGCGGAAATCCAACATCGAGGTTATCCAGATTGTAAGCCGCCCGGAGGGGACGAGCTGGACTGGAAAATCGGGCCATGTCCAATCGCAATTTGGCGAGGTTATAAGAGGGCTTAATAAACCCATAGCTATGATTTGCGGCATGAAACCTATGCTGGAACAGAGCCGTCAGGAGTTGGTCCGTCTTGGACTGGCGGAAGCCGATATACTGACGAACTTTTAGCACCGATATATCGAATGGGAATTAAAGCCACATTTTTAAGGAAGACAAACCTATGAGTATAGAACAATTGTGTAACACCTACCGGGACGTGCCACGAAGCGTGATCATCAAAACTGATGCTCTCAGGCTTGGGGTAACTTTTAGTTCTGCCGCCAAAGAGGCTGTAAAGGATATGAACATCCATTTCAAGGGTCACTTCATCTTTTCCCAGGATATGGAACACACGGTAGTGACCCGTGAAAAAATACCTAACTGGTTCTGCTTGAAACGCGATGACACAACGATCCAGGCACGGGCCGGCGCATCATCTCCCTATACTATTGATTGGATTGACGGCAAGTTTGTTTTCTGCGATGAAGCGGGCATAGTTGAGGAAGTCTATTTCGACCCCTCTCCCCGGTGGGCAAGCCTGTCCTTCGAGGATGGGACGCCATATCAGGCCGTCGCTGTGCCGACAGGCAAGGATGCAGTCCTGGGCTTTATGACCTTTGTCTGCGACCGCTGGGCCCGGAATGAGCAGTGTCTATTCTGCGACATCGGCGCTAATTTGCAGAAAAAGATGGGAAGCGATAAACTGACTGTGACGACTGCAAAACCGGAGATGCTGGCTGAAGTATTCCAGGCGGCTCAAAGGGAGCCGGGGTTCCGTCATTTCTCACTTACCGCTGGCTCGGTAATTGGCAAGAGGGATGGCAAAAGCGAGACAGAGTGGTATTGTGACTACCTGAACACCATCGGCGAGAGGATTAACGGCAACTGGATGTCGAGCTACATTAATATACAGCCCAAGCCAAAAGATGATATTAAGAAGCTCCATGAAACAGGCGTCCCGGCGCTTATGCTGAACCTTGAGGTATGGGGCGAACGCTTATTCAATATCGTCTGTCAGGGCAAAGCGAGCTTGATGGGCTGGGAAGAATCTCTGAGACGGGTGATTGATGCAGTAGACGTCTTCGACAAAGGCAGGATACAATCCAACTTTGTAGCTGGAGTAGAAATGGCCCAGCCTTGGGGATTCAAAGATTCTCTGTCCGCTGTAAAACACACGCTGGCTGGTTTTGAATATCTTATGGCCCACGGAGTCCTGCCAAGGACAAATGTTTGGGCAGCCGAGCCTGGTTCAGCCCTGGCCGGGCACCAACCTCCACCATTAGAGTACTACCTGGAACTGGGGCGGGGTTACCTGGAGCTTCGCCAGAAATATAACTTCCCCTTCCCGTTCTGGGGTTGGTGCCGTTGTTGCTACAAAGTTGACGCTATACCTGAATGGGACTATTACCTCTGGGATAAGAACGGGTAACGAATGGAGGATGTTGCCGTAATGCTGAAAGGGTAGGGGGAAAATGGACATTATAGCGTTTCGTTCAGGTTAGATTCCGATTGAACTCTTATAGGTTCACTTTACCGTTCTATCCTTTCTGAGTGGAACATTTGTAATATTATTCACTTTTAGTTTTGTAGAGGATGCAATGAGCATTAGTTGGAATAACATAATACTGCGACTTAGAGCGGACGTACAAGACAGGGCTTTTACTACTTTGACAGTACTGCTTTTGATAGTAACTAGTGCCGTAGATTTGCTGGAAATTCCGCAAGTATTTCACCCTATTGTTGCTTCCAGGGTGTTCCCGTTTTTCCATGAGATACATGATCTATTGACGATAGCGTTTATATTATTTATCGCCTACCGTAAACGTACTTATTTAGCCTACGTTACTGCTATGTTCTATGTAGTTTTACATATTCCCTATTTTCTTCTCTCTACTGCTGATTTACCCGAATACCTCCGAATAATTTTTACAAGTATTATCGGTTCATTGGGCGCTTGGTTGATAGACAATATCTACGGAAAGCTCAGTAGGAGGGGTAGGAGGAGGAGGATCAGGACTTTCTCACGGATCGGTAAGTCGGAGGGAAAAAGCTCCAGGGGGAGGAGTCTCAAAGCCGCTGACATCGGTGTATTACCGATACCTTAGCAAAACCATAATGTTAGGGCTGGGATTGTCCCTATGTCCTGACCACCACATTCACCACACAATCCAGTTTATAGCTCATTCTCTGAGGGGAGTTGCCTCACGTAATTAACGGTAGTATTGCGGTATATTTATCCAGATTGCGTCCCAGAGAGGACACATTCGGACATTTAGTGCTGGGGCACATAATTGCCCCAATTGTTCAGGAAGGCAATAATAACCACATTCTGCCACAAAAGCCACAGTGGGTGGCCCGGCCCGTCTATATTACACTCGTCTGCCCATATAATCCTTGCCCCAGTAGTAGAGAAGGACTATTGCTACACCCATCTCAACTACAATAGCGCTTAACAATACAAGTATGAACGGCACATAATAATAGAAAACAATCCCGGCTATTAACCATATCAATACCAATATAGTTGTGATAGTCAGGCTCCACTGAAAAGCCTTGTCATTCATGTAATCACCTCACAAGTGTTTAGAGACCCTTTTCAACAAGAAAATGGGCCAGGTCAGCAACACGGCAACTGTATCCCCATTCGTTATCATACCAGGCGAGCACCTTGACCATGTTGTCCATGATAACCATGGTGCTGGGAGCATCGAAAATGGAGCTGTGAGCGTTACCCTTAAAGTCCAGGCTAACCAGCTCCTCGTCGCAGTATTGCAGAATGCCTTTCAGTGAGCTATCTGCCGCTGCCTTGAAAGCCTTGTTAATCTCTTCAACCGTGGTATTTCTATCCAGGGTAGCTACAAAATCGCACAAGGACACCGTCGGGACCGGGACTCGGAAAGCAGTGCCGTGGATTCTGCCCTTGAGTTCGGGCATAACAATAGTAACGGCATGGGCAGCGCCTGTAGTGGTCGGGATAATATTTAAACCGGCGGAGCGGGCCCGGCGCAGGTCTTTATGGACTGTGTCCATTACCACCTGGTCATTGGTATAAGCATGGATGGTTGACATAAGTCCCTTTTGCAGCCCAAAGGTTTCTGCAAGCACCTTTACCACCGGGGCAATAGCGTTAGTAGTACAAGAAGCATTGGAGAGGACGTTATGCTTCTTGGGGTCGTATTTATTATTATTCACTCCGAGCACGATAGTCATATCTTCATTTTTAGCCGGAGCAGTGATAATA
>JACVQG010000196.1 GCA_015661045.1 Dehalococcoidia bacterium
GATATTTTGTTACCATCTCCCGATTAGCCTGAAAGCCGGCTGCGGCCAGGACTACTCCATGCCCCACATAATCTATAAGCCCGTTCAAAGTCATTGCTCGGAGCCCCACCACTTTATGTTGTTTATCTGTTAACAGGCCGACAGCACGGGCATTATAAACAACCTTGACCTCAGCCTTTATGGCAATAGACAGGAGCTGTTTGTTCAGCCCCGCACCACAACCCCTGGCATTAAAAGCGGCAGCCGATGGTACCGGCACACTCCCCTCAGTTCCAGCTTTCAAGCCCAGTTTTTTTAGCCAGGTTAACGTGCCGTCGATGTTTAACCTCCAGGCGCGTATAAGCTCAGTATTTACGCGGCCTTTGGTAAGCTCAATAGCTTGCTGGACTTTCTCTTCGGCTGACAATCTCTTTGCATCCGGATACATCTCCCGCTCTTTGGCGAAGCTAATGGAACCTCCGGATAAGGAGGTATTGGTCCAGGCAATATTAGACGCCTTCTCCAGCACAATAGTCTTTGCGCCACTCGTAGCAGCGGCAATTGCTGCCGTTAAGCCGGCTACGCCGGCCCCAACGACAATTACATCACAGGTTTCCTGATGAGATACCTTCCCTCTCGATAGTGTAGCAATATCGCCTTGAAGCTGAGATGGAATCAATGGCTGTGGATACGGGACCGGCTTTTCCGAGCCAACTATGATTGCATCCTGCGGGCAGGTACGTTGACAGAAAAAGCACGTTACACACCGTTCGGGGTTAGTGAAAAACGCCTTTTTCCGCTTCCTATCCATATGGAGTAAATCCATACGACAGGATATTGGGCACCACCCGCATCCATTGCATTTATCTTCCAGGATTTTTGTAATCATAGTTGCGACCTCAGACAGTTTTTAACGTTGGTTTTGCTACTGTTTCACAGTTGTTGCCAGCTCCCGCTTAGCCATCTCCAGCAATTCAGAGCCTTCAAAGAAAGTGGTGCGCGGGTTAATATATTTATTCTGAACTGGATCTAAGTTGCCATCATAGGCATCCTGTACGTAATCATAGATACGTTTCACAATCCTGCTGGTAATATTGAACCGCCCCTTTTCCCCGGTGGCCATTTCCCACTGGCGGTTGATAACAGCCACTATACCGTCCATACCTGAAAGTGAGCCAATCCGGTTAAATTCCAGGGTTTCACGTCCTAAAACCAAAGGGTCATACGGCAGGTAGATTAATCCACCCGGTGCGCCAGATTGCCGTGCTACACCCGTTTGATGCAGGCCTGCATGAGTCGTAAATATGTCACTACCAACTATGGGCTGTTTTACGATTACCGGAGCCACTTCTCTGTTGATTAGTTCAGCCAGGTCAGTCAGCGCCGAGAGTTTAAAACCAGGGTCGCCGTAGATACGGATATAATTGGCCAGCACCTGTTCCAGAGGGGTATTGCCGGTCCGTTCACCCAGACCGGCAAAAGCTGTATTAACCCGTTTGCAACCATAAGCCAGAGCCGCCATACTATTGGCTGTGGCCATTCCAAAATCGTTGTGTCCGTGGAACTCCAACTCAGCCCCGGTATTCATGATTATAGTAGAGACTAATCTGGGAATGCCAAATGGAATGGATACATAGGGGTCGGGTATACCGACCCCGACAGTGTCGCATATGCGGAATCGGGCAAGCCCCCCTGTCTCTTTGAGCACCCTTTCAATAAATGGGATGACCCAGCCCTGTACATCGGCTTTTGTCGCATCCTCCAGGTGTACCCGGGGACGGATATTATGTTCGCAGGCAGTCAGGATAGGCGCCAAATATTTCTCAATCGCCTCGTCTTTACTACGAAAGCCCATTTTATCAAAGATATGATGGTCTGAGCAGGAAGCCAGCATCCCGGTTTCCTTTATTTTTCCACCAGATATATCTATCAGAGCTTTGATATCTTTCGGGATCGCCCGTGTCCAGGTAGTAACCTGTGGATAGGAGTATCCTCGTTCCAGCAATTTCTCCAGAGTCCAGATGTCCCTTTTTTGATAGATAAATACCTCTACAGCCTCAATACAGCCGGTGCCGTTGTCTAACTGATGTAGCAAATCGAAATATTTTAATTTGGCATCGTTGTGGAATAAGGCTACGCGCGGGTCCTGCGCCCCATCTCTCAACGTTGTATCGGTAATGAGTTTGGGATGGGTTTTACTACTCTTATCCGGAACCTGAACTGCAGACCCCTCGACGGCAACGGTCGGTATCTTTCCTTTGGAATCAAAGTATACTTTGTTTGGATTTACTTTATTATCCGGCATTACACCCCTCTACTTAAACCTTGTATGTTAATAACCTAATCATCCTCCAGTGTCGATGTATCGCCCAGCGGTAATCCCAGTTCCTTAGCCTTTAACAACCGTCGCATAATCTTACCGCTTCGGGTTTTGGGCAACCCTTTTACAAATTCTATCTCACGCGGAGCTATTCCTGCGGATAACTTCTTTCTGGCAAACTGCATCAACTCCCGTCTCATCTCCTCGGAAGGAGTGTAGCCATCTTTTAAGGCTACAAATGCCTTTACAACCTCCATGGCTAACGGGTCGGGTTTACCGATAACCCCTGCCTCAGCGACAGCCGGGTGCTCGATCAGAGCGCTTTCTACTTCAAAAGGACCTACCAGGTGGCCGGCCGTGTTTATAACATCATCAGTTCTACCCACAAACCAGAAATATCCATCAGCATCCTTTTTAGCGCGGTCGCCCGTTATATACCAGCCATTCTTGAACCGGGATTCGTATAGTGTCTGATTCTTCCAGTACGTGCGGAACATTGACGGCCAACCGGGTTTTATGGCCAGATTCCCCTCTTTACCTGGTGGCAACTCTTGATAATTGTCATCCAGGATACCAGCCGTAACACCGGGTATAGGCCGGCCCATAGAGCCCGGCCGCACTTCCATGAACGCATAGTTAGCGATGAGGATAGCGCCGGTCTCGGTTTGCCACCAATTATCATGAATAGCCTGGTTGAATACCCTCACACCCCAGACCACTGCCTCCGGGTTCAAAGGCTCACCGACACTGCAGATGTGCCGCAAGCTACTCATATCATATTGTTTGGGAAGTTGCTCGCCGGCTTTCATGAGCATCCGGATCGCTGTCGGTGCAGTATACCATACGGTTACTTTATATTTCTGTATGAGAGAATACCAGTTGCTAGCCCGGAAGCCACCTTCGTAAATTAACTGTGTAGCCCCGTTTGTCCACGGCGCTGACATACCATAGGAGGTTCCGGTTACCCAACCTGGATCGGCAGTACACCAGTATAAATCGGTATCATGTAAGTCCAGAACCCATTTGCCGGTAGCGTAATGTTGTATGGCAGCCTGGTGCACATGCACAGCGCCCTTAGGACGGCCTGTGGTCCCGGATGTATAGTGCATTATAGAATAATCGTCTCTTTTAATATCGGGTATCTTAAAATTACCTGAAGCTGTTTTCATAGACTCTTCATAGCTAATCTCACCAGTATCCAGCTTTTGCGGGTAACGCCCGTTCTTATTTACGATTATACGGTGCTGTAAATCTGGCAATGCAGGAAATATATGTTTGATACGCTCTCTCAAATCCGGGGTAGTTATGAGCACCTTCGCTCCACTGTCCGATAGTCTATCTTTTACAGGGTCGGGGCCAAAGGCTGAGAACAACGGACCAACTACCGCCCCCAGCTTTAAAGCGCCAAAAAAGGCGATGTAAAGCTCCGGAATACGCTCCATGAACATAAATACCCGGTCACCTTTGGCAATGCCCAGGCCCGCCAAAACGTTGGCAAACTTATCGGTCAAAGATTTCAACTCTTTGAAAGTATACCGTTCTTCCTCGCCCTCTTTACCAACCCATAGAAGGGCTAGCTTATCTTTCCTATTTGAGGCTGCATGGCGGTCAATAGCCAAATATCCCAGATTGAAATCTGAATTATGTTTAATCCCAAGCTCTGTCTCAATAGACTCCCAGTCAAAACCTTTACCCAGAAGCGAACTTTCAG
>JACVQG010000197.1 GCA_015661045.1 Dehalococcoidia bacterium
CCTCCCTACCTTGGCCTTGCTCCACTCATCACCATAGAAGGGTTTGGCACTCCCCTCTTTGTGGCAGCTAAGGCAGGCTCTTTGGTCAGCCAGGTTAGATACCTGGGATAGTGGGTCGTTGTATGTATCTACGGACTTTGCATGGCATGTTTCACACTTTAACTTCAGGTCGTTAGTATGTATATCGTGAAACCGCTCTCCGATTTTTAACCCTACCGGTAAAACTGGCTTAGCCGTAGATGCAGGCGTTGTCGTTGGTCGTGGTGCAGTAGCTGCTGTTGTAGGCGCTGCCGTTGGTGTAGCTAAGGGGGTAGGGGCAGGGGTGGGCGCTGGGGTGGGTTTTGGAGCACGCTCACAAGCTACAGCCCCCGCGATTAGTATATTATGACTCTCGGATCTTTAACTCGCACGATTCAACCTCCTTATATTACTCTGAAAAAGGCAAGGATTCCCTGCATGTTCTTCAGGAAGATTAATATTTTAGCACTGGATATAAAAAGTTAATTTAATATAAATGGATTATTGAGACTATTATGCCAGCCTTTGTTTTTACCAATATCCCTATTTATTGTGAATTTAATCATTACTTCATCGTAAACAGTGTAATGCCAGTTCTGCTAAATGACGTAAGCAAATTAAAATCAGGGTTGTAACGCTGAATCTACAGCCAGGTTGATGTGACTATGCTCTACAAAAGGCGTAAATACGCCTTATTGCCATGTAGCACCGTCAAAAGTGGGGATGATTAATAATTAGAGCTTAGGTGAAGACTATGACTACCAGAGAGGTTGAATAGGTGATGGCCAAGTCCTTGAATCGTTAAATAGTGGGGGGGGTAATAGTTAGTTTGCGATAACCGTGGATAGTAATAAAATGTTATGCCTAAGTATTCGTATCCACGTAGCCCTTGCGTATAGCGTAGGCCATAAGTTGTTGTCTATTCTCAAGACCGAGCTTTTTCATTATATTGGCCCGGTGGGTATGGATGGTATAAATACTGAGGTTGAGAGCATCAGCAGCTTCCTGATTGGTGAGGCCCTTAGCAATTAGCCGCAATACATCTGTTTCCCGAGCCGTGAGACCCTCTTGCCCGGCTTTTAAGGCTATGTCCTTGTAGAGGGAATATTCATTTACCATGTGAGATGTCACAGCCGATGAGACAAAGACACCACCTTGATACACAGAGCGTATAGCGCTGACAAGCTCAACCGAAGATGCCCCTTTCAGGATATATCCTGATGCTCCTGCGACTAACATTCGGAAAAAATACTCTACATTCTCATGGACGGTAAGTCCCAGAACCTTCACTCCAAGGCCCATATCGTTGATAGCACGGGTTGCCTCAATTCCATTCATCCCGGGCATAGTTATATCCATTAGAACAATGTCAGGGCGTTGTTTTTTGACCATAGCCAGGGCGATAGAGCCATTGGGCGCCTCCCCTATTACCTCTAAGCCAGGTTGAGTGGATAGCATCTGGCGCAAACCTTCCCGTACCAGGGCATGGTCATCTACCAGTAATAGTCGGATTTTCTCGCCTGTCATTTTTATCCTCCGTTAACATTGGGATCGAAAATGAAACACTTGTGCCTTGACCTACTATAGATTGGACAGATAGCACTCCTCCTAGCAGAGAGGCACGTTCCTGCATCCCTTGAAGTCCAAGGCCACCGGCTATCGAAGGGGTTACAGGCTCGCACTGCGTTACCTGAAAACCCTTACCATCATCACCGATATTACCATGAAATATGCCGTTATCCAGGCGCAATGATATTGTGGTTAAACTTGCGCAAGCGTGTTTGGCAATGTTGTTAATAGCTTCCTGGGCAATGCGGTACACAGTAGTCTCCAATGTAGAGGGTAACGAAGTCGGCAAACCGGTTGCAGATAGAGCAACTTTACATTGAATTGGATGTAAACGGGTTTCAGCATACGAACGAAGAGCAGGCACTAACCCCAAATCATCCAGAACACTCGGGCGCAGGTCTCCTATTAGTTTACGGGTCTCCGTTAATGAACCCTGAACCACTTGCTTTGCCCGTTGGAGAATTTGTTTTTCTGTCTTATCAGACTCGGCCAACCTGCTCTCTACGGTTTCTAAACTCAACATTACAGAGGTTAGTTGTTGGGCAAGTTCATCGTGGAGTTCCCTGGCAATCCGCCTGCGTTCTTCTTCCTGGGAGGAAATCACCTTTTTCAATAGGTCCCGGCGTGCGGCCTCATTCTTTGCTAAAGCCTCAGTCATTGTATTAAACGCCTTCTCTAGCTGACCTACTTCGTCCTTTCCAGGGGATGTTATTCGTTGAGACAGATTTCCTGAGGCCACCGATTGGACAGCTCGCAACAGGTGATTAAGTGGGCGAGTTAAATAGTCAGCCAGCATGTAGGAGATAGCAAAACCCAATATTGCGCTGAGCGCTGCCATGATACTTAGACTCCGGGTGTCCCTTCCGATGGCTGCCTCTACAGCCTGGTCGGACATGCCAACTCTGACTGTGCCTGCCTTTCCTTCAAGAATGGGCACTCCTATATCTCTTATTAAACCTTCCTCTGTCCTCAGGCGGCGTAGCTGGCCGGACTGGTCGGGAAGGGGCACATTTGCTTCCAGAAGTCCATGGGGGATGCCTTCATTACCAAATGTGCTGACTCTAACAGCTCCGCCTGAGTTTATTATGAAGATATATCGTACATCGGCATCGCTTACTTTAGTTCTATTGACCAACTCGTAAAGTGAGTAGAGGTCATCGGTGAGCAAAGCATCCGTACTATTTGCTGCCAGGTTTTTAGCGATGCCTTCGCCACGTCTTTCCAGTTCAGTACCCAGGATACGCCGAATGTCATTACGTGCATAGGTTACAGCAATAACGCCCAGTAAGAGGATGACTCCAGCAAGTAAAAGAGCTACTTTTATCCGAAAGGGAACCGAAGATAGCGTCAAAACAGGCTCCTATTTAAACCCGGTTACCCGTATCATTTCTTCGATAGCATCATAGGCTGCTACATCTGGTTTGGTAAAAGTATCTATCCCCAGATATTTAAGTGTTTCCATACCCTTAGTATCGCTACTCATACCCAAAAATATGGATTCAAACTGCCGGCGTAGCTGAGGAGATAAATCAGGGTTGACCACCATTGGATTAATGCCGTATGGTGGCGATTTCCATATTATTTTTGTCCTGGCAGCCAGAGCAGGGTCACGCTTAACAATGAAGTCGTAAACCAGACTATCCACGGCAGCGCCATCTACCAAACTATCGGCTACTGCCTGGATGGATTTGTCATGGCCATAGGTGAAAATGGTGCTCTTGAAGAACTTTTCTGGAGTCTCACCCATTTGGGAGAGAACATATACCGGGACAATCCGACCAGTGTTGGAAAGAGGATCAGTGAAAGCAAAAGTCTTCTGGCGCAGGTCTCCCCACGTTTTAGCAGTGCTGCGGGTGGGAACTACCAAATACGAATTATAGGTTTTTTGCCCGTTTACCACGGGGGTAACCAGGGCCTCCATGCCAAATTCCCGTCGTCCTATAACAAAAGCGCCACTGCATACGAAAGCCAGTGAAACATCGCCATCCCGTACCATAGCATTAATCTCAGTGTAGCTCTTGCCCTGAACCAATTCCACCGGCCTGCCCAGCTTCTCCCCTAAATAGGTGGCCAGCGTTTCATAGTTCTTTGCAGTGGCTAATGGTGACAGAACAGGAGCCACGGCAAAGCGTAACCGAGACTTGTCTACTTGATTGGGTGTTACAATGTGCCCGGAAACCGGTTGCAACAAGGAAAGCTTTAAATCCGCATTAAAATTTCCTTGCTTATCTACCATTATAAGCCATGCAATACCGCCAAAAGCGGCGACAATCACGATTAATAAAACAAAGTTAAAAACTCGCATTGTGTGTCTCAAAAAATAGTATACTTTATTTGTTACCTTTACTCTCGCTTATAATACGGTAAATTAAGCCTGGTAAGCAAACGGAGAATATTTTTTGACGCTCAAACACACTTTTGATATAATTACACTGTTTTCAGCAGATTTACTATTTAAGTTTTTTGTCCAGTTTGGCCCGAAGGCCAATTTTTCTTTTATCAGCATGAAGGTTTATCACACTTGTTAGAAGAATTCCGCGAGCAATTTAATCAGCGGCACCAGTATAGCCTGGACTGGAAAGCGCGTAATAACAGTCAAGTAATAGGCTATCTTTGCACCTATTTTCCAGAAGAGATTATTTATGCCGCTGGACTGCTTCCCGTCCGTCTCCTGGGTGGG
>JACVQG010000012.1 GCA_015661045.1 Dehalococcoidia bacterium
ATAATCCCACCATGCACTACATCATCGAAGCCCGTATGATGTTGAGTCGGGGTAAATTCTGTTGAGACGCGTTCCCCATCCCAGGTTATGTTCAACTTAAGGCCGATAGGATTATTCTTCCCACAGCCAAAACAATTCGTAACTGCCTTGGAATACTTTGCTTGTATTTTACCAGTTGTCATATTAACGGTTTACTCAACTTCTAGTTCTAGATTGCCTAATTAACTATACGTATGGATAATGTTATGTTAACCCTTCCAAATGCCTTATTTTAAGACTCACAGGCCCCGACTTGTCGGGGTGTTACTTGCTGCATGCTAGCCGGTTACTCCACTTCTTGATTTAGGCGTTGTGATGGGCGGCAGCCGTAAGTAAAGCGGTTGTAAAGTAACAGGATCATCAAAGCCGCCCTTTTTGAGTCGGTCCCAACCCAACTCGGCCAGAAAGCCAGCCCTTCGGAGAGTGGAGGCTTTTGATACAAAAAGAGCCTTTGTACCCAATTTATCACGGAGAATCTGAGTTTGCTCTATTGTAATTTCTCCACAGAAAATTGTTTCCCGTGTTACTTTCTCTATCACTTCCGAAAGGGTTGTTATGTGTTCTTCCCAAAGGCGAAAACTCTGTTGCCCCTGTTGCTGGAATAGGGCTACTGCTATTTCTCCTCTGCCGGCATTGTGAATAGAACAAACTGGCAAACCTCAAACTGGCAAACCTGAGGTAAGGTGCGGGAACGCCTCAACCTGTAAGGTGCTGATACCAACGACAGGTATTTTGAGAGCATAGGCTAATCCTTTGGCTGTGGCTATGCCAACTCTTAACCCGTTGAAGCTACCGGGCCCCTTAGCTACTATAATACCTGTTAAAGAGCTTTTATCCGCAGCCGACTTCACCATGAGCGCATCGATAGATGGAACAAGCTCCACCGAATGGTTTTGTCCGCAACGCCAGGTTATCTCAGCCAATACCTTCTCATCCAGGGTTAAAGCCAGGCTGGCGATAGAGGAGGACGTGTCTATAGATAATTCCATGAATCGTGATTTATCCCTTCGGGTTGATTATTTGTCGAATCCGCTAATGTTCATATCCTTCAGATGGGTTACCAACTCCGTGTAACGTACTCCCTCAGGGGTTAATGCAATGCGCCTCTGGCGGGCGGAAACAATTTTTAATTCGATAAGCAAATGTTCCGCCGGCAATAGCTCCAGCGCTCTATTGGCCCATTCTATTACGGAAACACCTTCACTATAGAAATAGTCATCCAATCCCAGGTCAGCAATTTCAGGAAGCTTTTCCAGGCGGTACAGGTCTACGTGATACAGGGGCAATCTACCATTATATTGCCTTAACAGCACAAACGAGGGGCTTGAGATATTTTCCTCAACGCCTAATCCCCGGGCAAGTCCCTGGACAAAACAGGTTTTCCCGGCGCCAAGTTCGCCGATAATTAAAATAACATCTCCGGGCTTAATAATTTCGCCCAGCTTACTTCCAATAGCCTGAGTCGCCTGTGGACTACGGCTTATAAATAGCAACGGACTAATGGCTGGAAAGGAAATGGTCCCAGCCTCCCCTTTCCCAGTACAATACCTTACCTCGACTGTCCAGCAGTGTTACCTTTTCCGGTTTACCGGAAGTAATTTCTCCGATAACAGTTATTGGGCAGGTGCTCTCTTTTTTTACTGTTTCCATCACCGTTGCCGGCGCAGTAAATAATAGTTCATAATCTTCACCGCCGAATAGAGCCAGGGGCAATGCCCTTTCCCCGAATACCTGCTTTAGCCGGGGTGATATGGGTAATTTCTCGGTGTTTATTATCGCCGAAACTTTGCTCGATTGACAAACATGTCCCAGGTCGGCTACAAGGCCATCGCTTATATCAATTGCTGCTTTAACGCCAATGCGGGCAAGGAACTGGCCTTCGTTGACTCTTGGTTCAGGATGAAGATGGGCAGTTCGTAGATATTTTGTTAAGCTGGTATCAACTATTTTATCTCCTGTCATCAAGGCAAGGCCGCCTGCTGAGTCGCCTAAGAAACCCGTAACGGCTATTTTATCTCCAGGTCGGGCAGCGGAACGGGTAAGCGGGTCGCCACTATTCAAACATCCCCATAATGCAACGGTAATTATGGTACATGTTGCGGTTACCATATCGCCACCCACGATAGCCACCTGGTATTTTTTGCAGGCTTTCAACATCCCATCATAGAGTTTAACTATATCCTCAACCAGGACATCGCCCGGCAAAGCCAAAGTTACCAGAGCGTATTTAGGGACTCCTCCCATAGCGCCAATATCGCTAATATTCACTGCCAGGGATTTCCATCCAAGTTCTTCCCATGTTGTTGTCTTTAAGGAAAAATGGACATCCTGGACAAGGGTATCGGTAGTGGCCAATTCAATGTTGTCAGCGCCTTGCCAGACGGCGGCATCATCTCCAATCCCGATTTTCACTCCCTGCCAGGCTGCCGGTTGATATTTACGAGACCGTTTTACTTTGCCGGCAATCAAATCAATAAGGCCGAATTCGCCAATTTCGTTAATCTTCACATTCAGGATTATATCATTGTTGTATGGCAGCTACAATGATATTTTAAGGACACACGTGGGGAATATTTTGGAGAATGTCTCTATATATTGACAAATACAACCATAAGTAATATTATGTAATTGGTATTGAGAAGCATTAGCGTGTGTTACGACAAACGGTGGATTATAGCTTTCTCATAAACTTATAACGGAGGTTTAAAAGATGATCTATATTGATAGCCACAAGGGTTTTAAACTTGATGGGGAAATGAAAAAGACACTGGTATCTGGTATAAATGCCGGGGGTAGAGATGAATTCGGGGTCAAAGGTCTGAATCTATTTTACAGCGACAGCCGGGCTTTCTGTCTAACCGATGCTCCTAGCATCGATGCCGTACGTAAATCGCACCAGATTAAAGGTATAAGCTGTGACGAAATTGTTGAGGTAAAGACTTTAGTCTAATAAGTGTGGCCAGGAAATAGAAATACTTCCAGGCCCAAAAAAAATATGATGAAAGGCGGGTAATTACGATGGTAGCCATAGAATTAAAAAGAAATGTATGTCATACCGAGGTTATTGAGGACGATTGCGGGTACAGGTTGGTAGATGTTTGTCACGATGCACCCCGTTCCTTGCAGTTGAATGATGCCTATATTTGTGCTGGGGATGCGTGTGGCGAAATATGTGAAGAGATAGAGCCTGTGTCGAAAGCAGACAATTGCGGATGTTTGTGCTGCTGAAAAACCATATAGGTAAACCTCATTATAATGACCTATAATACAGTTATTGCAGAAAAGTAATGAGGTAATTTCCACTTCGAGTCAACAATAAAACTGGATAACGGTAACAATCTGGTCTTCCCACTTTTATTAAAAAAGTGGGAAGACCTTGTTTTAGGGATATACAGGGTTAGTATTCACTGATAGTTTCCGGGATTTAATGTTGGCGGCGGAGAATAAATCTGATATATTTAAACCATAGTGCGTTATCTTATTGTAGCTGATATTCATTCAAATCTGGAGGCGTTTACTGCAGTTCTTCGGGCGGCGAAAGATGAAGGGGAAATAACTGAAATATGGTGCCTGGGGGACATAATAGGATATGGCCCCGACCCTCAGGCTTGTTTACATTTATTAAGAGAACATCCTCATATTTGTGTAGCAGGTAATCACGACATGGCAGCTATAGGTAAGATAGATACATCAGATTTTAATGTTGCTGCTGCTCTGGCCACCAATTGGACATCTCAACATTTGTCTAATGAAGATATACAATATATCGAATCATTACCCTTAAAAAAAGAAGTAGGAGACTTTACGTTAGTTCATGGCAGTCCCCGGGGACCAATATGGGAATATGTTCTCTCACCGGTGGAAGCGCTAGCTAGCCTTCCCTTTATATTTACAGATTATTGCTTATTTGGGCATTCACACGTTCCAATTCTTTTCCAATTTGAAGGCAACGATTGTTACCAAATTCAACTACCATCCACCCTGCATCCAGACAAAAACCGTTTCATGCTAAATCCGGGGGGAGTTGGGCAACCGAGAGACCGCGACCCCAGGGCCAGTTTTGTCATCTATGATAGCGTCTCTAACAGTATGAAGCATTACAGGGTTAAGTATGATATATCTGAGACCCAGGAGAAAATGATCCGTTTGGGTCTTCCCCCAAGTCTGGCGAACAGGCTCAGCTACGGGACGTAATAGTAACTTATATTACCCATTGCTACGCCAATCCTTTTCTGATACAATCGCCCTAGCCAACCTGTTAATGGAAAGGAGCTTTGTTATGGCTATCCTTTATCAAAAAAAGGGTAAAATCACAGTAATAACTATCAACCGTCCTGATGCCTTCAATGCAATAGACCCGGAAACCCTTGAAGAATTAAATTATGCGTTTGCCGACTATAACGACGATCACGAAGCATGGGTGCTTATACTGACCGGAACGGGCGATAAAGCCTTTTGTGCCGGCGCGGATATAGGCAAGCTGGTGCCTGTATTGCAGCATCAATGGGTACCCCGGCCGTGGAAGATGCCGGTTTCAATAGCCCGTGGACTGGATATATATAAACCGGTAATCGCCGCTGTTAACGGGATGGCCCTGGGAGGTGGTTGCGAACTGGCGCTCGGCAGCGATATTCGTATCGCCTCGGAGAATGCCTCATTCGGGTTGCCTGAGGTTAAAATAGGCTTGATAGCCGGATGGGGCGGTACGACGCGTTTATCGCGGCTGATCCCTCCTGCAAAAGCAGCCGAGATGCTATTTACCGGCCAGCCGATGTCGGCCCAGGACGCCTTACGCTGGGGCCTGGTTAATGAAGTTGTCCCACAGGCACAACTCATGTCCACTGCCGAGAAATGGGCTGAAAAGATTTTAGCCGCAGCGCCCCTGGCAGTAATGGCCGCCAAAGAGGTTATGCGGAAGGGTATGAACTCAACCCTCGACGAGGCGTTACGGTTGGAATGGACAAAGATAGGTGAGCTATTCAAAAAAAGGCTTTTAAGGAACGCAGAAAGCCGAATTTTACTGGTGAATAGGAAGAGACTTATCCCGACTTAGCGTTGGAAAATGTAAAGGGTGTTCTTCAACAAATGCGAGCGGTTCCGGTCATTGAAGCACCCTCTCCGAAAGTGTTTCACCGTTCGGCTTGGCTCACGGCGGCGCCTTTGCGGAGTCTCGATGAGTCCTGCCAAGTCGTGTCACCATAGGACACCTTTCATTTCCTCTCCCATCGAGAGAGAGGAAAATGGAAGAATTTACTAATGGAAAGGGGATTTACAGCATGAAGATTGAGAAAGTCGGTGTGGTAGGCTGTGGACTAATGGGTTCAGGCATAGTCGAGGTATGCGCCCGGGCTGGATATTCGGTTACAGTCTCAGAGGTAAACCAGCAACTTCTGGATAAGGGACTGGCAGCCATAACTAATTCTATTACCAGGGCAGCGGAACGGGGAAAAATCACGGATGATGACAAAAAAGCTACCCTGGGCAGGATTAAGGGGACGACTAACCTGGAGGATTTCAAAAATTGTAACCTGGTAATAGAAGCTGTGCTGGAGGATATGGCCCGTAAAAAAGACATTTTCCGGCTACTGGATAAGGTATGTCCCAAAACAAGTATACTGGCAACAAACACATCCTGCTTGGCCATTATAGAAATGGCCATGTCCACCCAGAGACCCGACAAGGTCCTCGGTATTCATTTTTTCAATCCGGCTCCGGTAATGAAACTGGTTGAGATTGTAAAGCCTATAGCTGTAAGCCAGGAAACAGTAAGCGACGCAAAAGTCTTTGCGGAGTCCCTCGGTAAAAAGGTTATCTTTGCGCCGGATTCCCCGGGTTTTGTAGTTAACCGGTTGCTGGTGCCTTTCATAATAGACGCTATCCGTATTTATGAAGCCGGAACGGCCACCGCTGAAGATATTGACCAGGGAATGGTATTGGGCTGTAACCATCCAATGGGGCCTCTGGCCCTGGCAGACCTGGTTGGGTTGGATACACTGGTTATGGTCGGCAATGCCATGTATGAAGAATTTAAAGAACCCCGATTTGCCCCAACACCGCTATTGAAAAAAATGGTGGCTGCTGGAAGGTTGGGCAGGAAGACGGGGCGGGGGTTTTATCAGTATTCATGATTAACCTGGAAATAACACCAAACAATTGCCTTTCCCTTGATGGAAGATTTAAGGTGAGAGTGACTATTATTAAGATATTAAAGTACCCTTCTCTCTAAATCTCTCCCCGTAGGGGCGAGAGGATTATTTTTAACGCGCTTTTCATCCTTCGTGGAGTCCCGATTTATCGGAAAAGGGGGGCAAGAGTCGCTTGACAGGGGTTTGTCATAAGTCTAAAATAGCCCATGCATTTTATTCAAAGGATGTTCGAAATTTAGAAGGAGGCAGTTAGTAAATGGCTGGTTCGTTGGTTGTTTTGCGTTGCCCCGCAGAAAATAGCGGAAAAGGGCAGGTCTTCCTGGACTCAGTGGTAATGGAGGAAGACAAACTTGCTGAAAATGATGTTGTTGAAATAAGGACGTCTTATGGTCGTAAGGTATGGGCAAAGGTAGGGAAACCAATGCCTGGCGACAAGGGGCAGATGTCTGCTCGTGTGGATACTCATATGAGGCAGTCCCTTAAATTAGCTCCCGGTCAAAAAGTAAACATTGAAAAGGTAAATCCAGGCGCGGTACAGAAGCTTTTATTATTGCCTACATCCACTATATCCGGGGAAACCCAGGCTATACCCGCTTATTTAAAGGATTTATTTGCAGGTCTGGGTATGCCTGTAAATGAAGGTTCGCTTTTATGCGCTACCCTTCCCGGAGCTAAGGCTCCAACCATTTTCAAAGTTAGCGCGGTTACACCGGGGCCAGGAATCGTCACGCAAACCACCAATATCGAGATGGTAGTGGAAGCAGATATCCACGGTGAAAGCGCCAAGATTTCTTTTGAAGATGTAGGTGGGCTGAACCGCGAGGTCCAGCAAGTCCGGGAACTGGTTGAATTGCCCTTAAGAGTCCCGGAGGCTTATACTCAATTAGGTATCACTCCTCCCCGGGGCGTAATTTTCCACGGACCTCCAGGGGTAGGCAAGACACATCTGGCGCTGGCAGTGGCAAATGAAATGGATGCCGACTTCCACTTCATTGACGGCCCGGAAATTATCAGCACCGCCTACGGTCAAACTGAGGCCACACTCCGTAAAATATTCGACGAAGCATCACATCATACACCTTCTATAATATTTATCGATGAGGTGGATGTGATGGCGCCCAAGCGGGGTGAAAGCGGCTCCTATGCAGATACTCGTATGGTAGCGCAGTTACTTAGTCTGCTGGACGGAATGAAAAAATCCGAAGGGGTCATAGTTATCGGCACGACTAACCGTATCGAAATGGTAGATATGGCCTTACGCCGCCCAGGGCGATTTGACAGGGAGATTTTTATTGGACCACCGGATACTGCGGGTAGATTGCAAATACTGAACATTCATACGAGGGGTATGCCACTAACCAAAGAGGCTGAGGATTATCTACCGGAAGTAGCTGATAGAACCCACGGCTTTGTAGGCGCCGATTTGATGGAGGTGTGCCGGGAGGCCGGGATGAACGCGCTACGACGCTTTTTCCAGAATAGTAAAGTTACAATTTCTACAGCCGAGGCAAGCCACCTGCAAAAAATAATCGTTGAAAAACTAGACTTCGATTATGCGCTGAATCATTCCCGTCCATCAGCCCTCAGGGAGTCGTTGGTCACCGTAGCGGATACAAAATGGGACCAGATAGGCGGCCTGGAAGAGTCGAAAAACAGACTTAGGGAATTGGTCGCAATGCCGATTTTACACCCCGAGGCTTTCTTGGCTATGGGAGTGAAACCACCAACCGGTATAATGCTAAGCGGACCTCCTGGAACAGGTAAGACGTTACTGGTTAAAGCCATTGCCTCCGAATGCCAGGTTAATTTCATTGGCGTTAAGGGGCCAGAGATATTCAGTAAGTGGCTGGGTGAGTCAGAGGAAGAGATTCGTCATATCTTCCAGCTAGCCCGAAGAGTGGCGCCGGTAATTGTATTCTTTGACCAGATCGATGCCATTGCTGGGCGTCGCGGAGCCGATGTTAGCACCAAGACGTCAGAGAGGGTAGTGAACCAGATCCTGACTGAGATGGACTCTATCGAACCTCTAAGCGGGGTCATTGTCATCGCTGCCACCAACCGCCTTGACCTTATAGACCCTGCCTTGCTCAGGCCTGGCCGGTTTGGCACTCATATCGTGGTGCCCTTGCCCACCGAAGAGGAACGAAAGAGTATCCTTAAGGTTTACTTAAAGAATGTGCCATTTAAAGGGACAACCCAGGACAAAGTAATCGCAGCGCTGTCGTCCAGCACGGATGGCTGGTCTGGCGCCGACCTGGAATCACTCTGCCACGAGGCTAAAATATGTGCTTTGCGGGATGGTGGTTTCTCGAAAGTAACTCCATTAACGATGGCCCACTTTAAAGAGGCCGAGGGGAAACTATCCCAGGCCAGGGGTATTCTGGACCAATAAGTATCTGAACGAAAATCTCAACATACTCAAAAAAACGCCCCACAATAACGTGGGGCGTTTTTTTGGCGTTACATTTTGTTAACCCCTGATAAAAATATCTTTAATAGAGCCTTTGTTAATTGAAATTTACCTTTCATCTTATGGCATATCCCCACGGTTGGTAAAACAGAGACCGAAAAGTTATAATTGATTATATTACTATATTGTGTGACAAAGATTCAGTTGAACAACCCAAGTGCCACTTGACAGGAGATGCATAGTAGTATATAGTGTAACTTTGCATGACTATGCCTCTAATAATTCTTCAATTTCAATTAAAACCTCGTTCTACGGTTATAAAACCGTGCCTTTGTAGCACCCCCGCATAGCTAATATTTTACCTGTATTAGGAGTGAAACGAATGGTGTCAACATTTCCAGTTGTCCCTAACTATTTAACTGTTTCTCAAGAGCGGAAAAATTATGGGCTATTGCCAACAGTTATGGAAGTGCCCAACCTGATCCAAGTACAAATAGAGTCGTTTAACTGGTTTTTAAACACAGGGCTCAGAGAATTACTCCACGATATTTCTCCGATTCAGGATTTCACCGGAAATCGATTGGACTTATCCTTTAAAGATTATCATTTCAAAACCCCTAAATATAATGAGCATGAATGCCGGCAACGAGAAATGACTTATGCTGCACCTTTATATGTAAAGGTGCAGCTTCTGGTAAAAGAGACTGGGGAAATAAAAGAACAGGACCTGTTCTTCGGGGAATTCCCTTTAATGACCCAACAGGGTACTTTTATAATCAACGGAGCCGAACGAGTAGTAGTCAGTCAACTCCTGCGTTCTCCAGGTGTTTATTTTACTTTAGAGGAAGATGCGACGAGCGGGCGCCAGCTTGGTTTGGGAAAACTTATACCCGACCGGGGGGCCTGGCTGGAATTCGAAACAAGCAATAAAGATGTTTTATCGGTCAAAGTAGACGGCAAACGCAAGATAGCCATTACTACATTACTGCGAGCCATCGGTTTTAGCGATGACGAGGAACTCATGGGGTTATTTCAGGATGTTGATAATGACCCGGAGCATAAATATATCAAGGCCAGTATAGAGAAGGAACCGCTTATCCGGAATAAAAATGAAGCGCTGGTTGACATCTATAAGCGGTTAAGGCCAGGAGAGCCACCTACCTTAGATAATGCAAAAGGGTTGATCGAGAACCTTTTATTTAATTCAAGACGATATGATTTAGGCCGCGTGGGCCGCCATAAACTTAATAGAAAATTAAGGCTTTACCGGCGTCTGGTTGAACAGGCGCTAGAACCAATTGGTGCGGTGGAATTACCACCGGAAATTGCAGAGAAAATTACAGACCTGGCTGGCATCGCAAAAAATAACGATGACCGGGTAATAGAGCCGCTTAAACAGCTAAACGAATTATTATCCGTGACCACTGAAAAAGGACAAACGAAAGAAAAGATTAAAGAGATAACTTCACTGGTGGAAGGTGCGATTTCACGAATAGAAAATCGGGTATTAACCTCCGAAGACATGGTGGAAATCGTACGGCAGCTCATATTAATTAATAATGGCAAAGAGCAGTCCGATGATATAGACCACCTGGGTAACAGACGTGTCCGTACCGTAGGTGAACTGATACAGAACCAGTTCCGCATAGGGTTACTCCGTTTAGAGCGCGTAGTGAAAGAAAGAATGAGTATTGTCGATCCCAAACTGGCTACTCCCGTAGGTTTACTCAATATCCGCCCTGTGGTGGCCGCAATGCGTGAATTCTTCGGCGGTTCACAGCTTTCCCAGTTTATGGACCAGACTAATCCGGTTGCGGAATTAACTCACAAGAGACGTTTATCGGCTCTGGGGCCTGGGGGGTTATCTCGAGAGCGGGCCGGTTTTGACGTACGGGATGTCCACCACTCTCACTACGGGCGTATATGTCCCATAGAAACTCCTGAAGGGCCAAATATCGGCTTGATAGGGTCTATGGCAACATACGGACGGGTCAATAAATTCGGTTTCATCGAGACACCTTACCGGCGGGTAATCCATGAATTGAATGGCGCAGATAAGGTACTCGAAGGTTGCACCCTGCAGGAGAAAGTGGTTGATAAAAGGCACCATTCTATAGCAGATGCAGGGGTTGTAGTTACTCCCACCCTGGCTAAGAAAATAGCCAGTTTAGTTTCCCAAAAAATATCTGTAGTACCATTTGTATCTAATAATATTGAATATTTAACTGCCGATAGGGAGGAAGAATATACCATAGCCCAGGCTAATTCCCGGCTGAATTCTCAAAATCAATATATGGATGAGAAGGTTGAGGTACGACGGGGAAACCGTTACTTTTTTGAAATACCCGGCAAGATAGACTTTATGGACGTTACCCCCAAACAGGTTGTCAGTGTTGTCACCTCATTAATCCCCTTCCTGGAACATAACGACGCCAACCGGGCTTTAATGGGTTCCAATATGCAGCGACAGGCAGTTCCCCTTGTTCGTCCAGAAGCGCCTCTTGTAGGTACGGGAATGGAATATCTGGCTGCAAGGGATAGCGGACAGGTGATATTTGCCGCCGACGACGGAGAAGTGGTTAGAGTTGGCGAGGATATTCGCGTTAAAGAAGGTAACACGGAGCGGATTTACCCCCTGGTAAAGTTCATGCGTACGAACCAGGGGACCTGCATAAACCAGCATCCTGTAGTTTTTAAAGGGGACAAAGTAGTAAAAGGACAGGTTTTGGCAGATAGCTCAGCGACAGACCACGGTGAGCTGGCGCTCGGCCAAAATATCCTGTGTGCCTTTATGAGCTGGGGTGGTTACAACTTTGAAGATGCGGTCATTATCAGTGAAACCATTGTCAGAGAAGATAAGTTTTCCTCGATTCATATTGAGAAGCACGAGATCGAGGCCAGGGAGACTAAACTGGGACCCGAGGAAATCACCCGTGATATACCCAACGTAGGTGAAGAAAGCCTCCGGGACCTGGATGAAGAAGGTATAATCCGCATAGGCGCCCAGGTCGCTCCAGGGGACATTCTTGTAGGGAAAATTACCCCCAAAGGGGAGACCGAGTTAAGCGCTGAGGAGAAGCTTTTGCGCGCCATCTTTGGCGAAAAAGCCCGCGATGTCAAAGACACGTCATTACGGGTGCCGCATGGCGAACAGGGTAAAGTCATCAATGTGAGGATATTCTCGCGGGAAAACAAGGACGAACTACCGGCGGGAGTAATTAAACTGGTGCGCGTTTGGGTAGCTCAAAAACGTAAGATATCCGTTGGTGACAAAATGGCTGGACGACATGGCAATAAAGGGGTGATCTCCCGCATCCTTCCTGTTGAGGATATGCCCCTTTTACCTGATGGCAGGCATGTCGAAATGATTTTAAACCCCATTGGCGTACCATCCCGAATGAACCTTGGTCAGATTTTGGAAACGCACCTGGGGATGGCTGTCCATACCCTGGGATTTAAAGCGTTATGTCCTGTTTTCGACGGGGCCACTGACACGATGATAGCTGATGAGTTGGCCAGAGTCTGGTTACTGGAGAGAGCCGGGGCTGTCCAGGACGTAAACGGTGAATTATTAGTGAATATAGAAAAAGGCAAGGCATGGCTGTCGCAGCAAGGGATCAACGGCGACGATGTATTCGGAGGCAATCATGTTGGGGAGGCCCGTCTGGCTTGCTTGCGGATATGGCTTTCAAATATGGGGAAAAGTGCTATGGAATTAAGCCCCGAAGACGTAGAGAAACTAACTGATACTGTTTACAGAGTGGAAAGGAAATCACCTCCTATCTTTGGAAAGTTTGAACTGAGAGATGGCCGAACCGGGGAACCTTTCGATCAACCGGTAACAGTTGGTGAGATTTATATGATGAAACTCAATCACCTTGTTGAAGACAAAATCCACTCCAGGTCAACGGGGCCGTACTCTCTTATCACTCAACAGCCATTGGGCGGTAAAGCCCAGTTCGGTGGGCAGCGTTTCGGTGAAATGGAGGTATGGGCGCTGGAAGCTTACGGTGCAGCACATATACTTCAGGAATTACTGACCGTTAAATCGGATGATGTGGCAGGCAGGGCAAAAACGTATGAGGCTATAGTTAAAGGTGAAGATATACAAAACCCAGGTGTCCCGGAATCCTTTAAGGTGCTTGTCAAAGAACTTCAAAGCCTTGGACTGGCGGTTGAGGTGCTGAATGAGGCTGAAGAAAAAGTAGCCTTTGGTGAAGAAGAAATAGATGATAAGACACTGGAAATCCGCCGCTGGAGCGGAATGGGATTAATATCGCAGAAGGGGAACTGATAGTGTTAGAAGTCAATGATTTTAATGCAGTAAGAATTTCACTCGCCTCACCCGAGCAGATACGTAACTGGTCTTATGGTGAAGTTACGGTTCCTGAAACTATCAACTATCGGACGTTGAAGCCCGAAAGGGATGGTCTATTCAGCGAACGTATCTTTGGTCCTACAAAGGACTTCGAATGCTATTGTGGGAAATATAAACGGGTGCGTTTTAAAGGTATTATTTGTGACAAGTGCGGGGTTGAAGTTTCGCGGGCGAAGGTAAGGCGTGAGCGTATGGGCCATATTGAGCTGGCGGCTCCCGTGGCGCATATCTGGTTCTCAAAAGGGATACCCAGCCGGCTAGGTCTTCTACTGGACCTTTCCCCCCGAAGCCTGGAGCGAGTGCTTTACTTCGCCCAATATATTGTCACCTCCGTAAACGTTGAAGCCATTAAAAAGAATACGGATGGTCTGGTTTCCAGAACCCAGGAAGCAATTGATAATCTACAAAAAACTCTAGAGGGGCAGATTAATGAAATCGTGTCCCGCATCCAAAAAGAAATATCTGAAATAGAGAACAAAGAGCCAGATAAAACCCAACCCCCGGAGTCTGTTAATGAAAAAGAAGCAGCGATAAATATCATCCGGGAAAAAGTTGTCCTTCTGGAGAGTGCATTAAAAAAATATAAGGGTAAAAAGCACAAAAAGGAACTTACTTTTGAAAACACTGTTATAGTTCCCAAAGATACCGTAGTAACAGAAGAGCATTATTCTTTGCTCAGTCAAACAGCTCAGAGATATATAGATGATGTGACCCAGCGATATCAAAACCCACAGGGGGAACAAAATCAGCAAATTAAAGAGTTGATAGCCCAAAAACAAATAGCGGCTGAGGAGGAGATTTCCAAGCTTCAAAAGAGCTTTCTGGAAGCCAAAACAGGGCTGGAGACAAACTCAAGTTCTCGTTCTGAAGAGCTTGAAGATGTTAAACCAAGTGTTTTGCTAACGGAGAGTAGATATCGCGAACTACAGGATAAATATGGCGACCTATTTGAAGCTGGGATGGGAGCCGAAGCAATACTAAAACTCCTCAGGGATATAGATATTGATGGACTGCGCTTAAACCTGCTGGAAGAAATAAGCTCAACGTCCGGACAAAAGCATAAAAAGGCATCTAAACGGTTGCGGGTGGTTGAAGCCTTTCGGCGGAGTGGGAACAAACCTGAGTGGATGATACTTACCGTGCTACCTGTACTCCCGCCTGACCTCAGGCCAATGGTGCAGTTGGATGGCGGCCGTTTTGCTACCAGCGACTTAAATGACCTTTACCGCCGTGTCATCAACCGGAACAACCGGCTACACAGGCTATTAGAGATGGGAGCCCCTGAGATAATCGTACGCAATGAAAAACGCATGTTGCAGGAGGCGGTGGACGCATTAATCGATAACGGACGCCGGGGGCAAGCCGTATCAATAGGCGGCAATCACAAGTTGAAGTCGCTTTCTGATATGCTTCGAGGTAAGCAGGGACGTTTCCGCCAGAATCTACTGGGTAAACGGGTTGACTATAGTGGACGGTCGGTCATAGTGGTAGGCCCGGATCTGAAACTATATCAATGCGGGTTACCAAAACGAATGGCCCTGGAATTGTTTAAGCCATTTGTCATGCGCCGGCTTATGGAACGGGGTGAGGCGCACAATATAAAGAGCGCCAGACGCATGGTCGACAGAGCAAAGGACGTAGTCTGGGACATACTAGAAGAGGTTATCAAAGAACGCCCGGTACTGCTTAACCGCGCACCCACCCTGCACCGCCTGGGGATACAGGCATTTGAACCCGTGCTGATAGACGGGAGCGCCATCCAAATCCACCCGCTGGTTTGTACTGCTTTCAACGCTGACTTTGACGGCGACCAGATGGCAGTACACGTACCGCTGTCCAGGGCGGCAGTCAGGGAAGCCCGCGAGGTTATGCTGAGCATGAATAATATGCTATTACCCAGCTCAGGTGAACCTGTGGTTACCCCGACACTGGACATGGTTTTAGGTTGCTATTATTTGACTAATGTGAGACCGGGGGCCAAAGGAGAAAAGAAACAATTCGCCAGTTTTGGAGATGCCAGGTTGGCTTATGACCTGGGTATGATAGAACTTCAGGCCCAAATAGATGTCAGGGACGTAGACCACGGCGGAATAAAACTGACCACCTCGGTTGGCCGCCTGATATTCAACGAGGTTCTCCCTAAACAGATGGGGTTTTTCAACCAGGTGGCAGATAAGTCCAAACTTAAAAACATTGTATCGGAATGTTACAAGCTGGTAGGTAACAAAGTCACGGCGGAAGTATTAGATAATCTTAAAACACTCGGATTCACTTATGCAACAAAATCGGGTATCAGCATCGCTTTAAATGATATTGAGGTGCCAGCCAGTAAACCCAGGATAATTGCACAAGCTGAGGAACAGATAGCAAACACTGAGGGCCAATACCGCCGCGGCCTTATTACTGAGGACGAAAGATATAAAAGCGCCGTTAAGATATGGCTGGATACAACCGATAAATTCAGGGAAGAAATAAGGCAATCTCTTGATAGGTATGGAAGTATCTATATGATGGCAACGTCCGGGGCCAAAGGTAACATTGACCAGATCCGCCAGATGGCCGGAATGCGGGGATTAATGACGGACCCTTCAGGCCGTATCATTGATTTCCCGATACGGGCCAGCTTTAAGGAAGGTCTTTCAGTCCTGGAGTACTTCATATCCACCCACGGGGCACGGAAAGGCCTTGCCGATACAGCGCTGCGTACTTCAGATAGCGGCTATTTAACCCGCCGCCTTATCGACGTCGGACAGGATGTTATCATTCTGGATGATGATTGTGGTTCTACATCGGGAATATGGATTGCTGACCCTGACGAGAAAGACAAGGGAGTTCTGCCACCCCTGGACGAGCGTTTAATTGGACGGATTACCGCCGCCAGAATCGTTTCCCCCAAGACTGAGCAGGTAATAATCGATGTTAATCAGGAGATAGACGAAGATAAAGCGAAGGAGATTGTAGCGCTTGGCATCAACCGGATCTATGTCAGGTCGCCTCTGACCTGTTTTTCACACCGGGGTATATGCAAGCGTTGCTATGGGCGTGATTTAGCGCGCCGTAATCTGGTAGAAAAAGGGATGGCGGTAGGTATTATCGCCGCCCAGAGCATCGGCGAACCTGGGACTCAGCTTACAATGAGAACTTTCCATACGGGTGGTGTGGTCGGTATCGATATTACGAGCGGTCTGCCCCGTGTGGAGGAGTTATTCGAGGCCCGCGCGCCAAAGGGGCAAGCGCTTATATCTGAAATAGATGGTATAGCTGAAATTGAACGCTCTGACGAAGGACGAAGGATTAAAATCGTCAGCCAGGAGACTTACCGCGATGAATACCTGCTACCCCTGAATGCAGAGGTATTAGTGCAGGATGGGCAACAAGTAGAAATAGGCACAATCCTTGCCCGGCCTTCACCCGATAGCGAAGAATCTAAAGATACCCCCGCATTATCCGCCCTGTTAGCCAAGGTAGCTGGACAGGTGGAGCGGGCAGAAGATCGCCTGTTCATCAAGTACGAAGAGCGGGACGAAAGAGAATACCCCATACCAGCAGCAGCCAGTCTAAAAGTGGAAAATAAAGCGTCTGTAAGGGCTGGACAACAGCTTACTGATGGACATGCAAATCCGCAGGATATATTGCGCATCATGGGCAGGGAAGCTGTCCAGCGTTACCTGGTGGATGAGGTTCTCAAGGTTTACCGTTCCCAGGGCGTCAACATTAATGATAAACACATCGAGGTGGTAGCAAGACAGATGCTGACCAAGGTGCGCATCGAGGCTTCCGGTGATACCGATCTTTTGCCCGGTGAATTGGTGGACCGTTTCAATTATGAAGAAGTTAATGCCAAAGTCCTGGCTGAGGGTGGCGAGCCGGCTACAGCAACCCCTATCCTGCTGGGAATCACAAGGGCCTCATTGAATACAGAGAGCTGGTTGGCAGCCGCTTCGTTCCAGGAGACCACCAGGGTGCTTACAGAGGCAGCTATTTCGGGCAAGGTGGACAGACTTCGGGGGTTAAAAGAGAATGTCATAATTGGTAAACTTATCCCTGCCCGTTCGCTGACTATTACCAAAGAA
>JACVQG010000198.1 GCA_015661045.1 Dehalococcoidia bacterium
ACGCAGCGGTGAACATAACCGGCGGCGTAGCCACGGTTGCAGCAACTGCTGACGGCGCAGGCAAATTTTCAGCAATGGTTGTTGGCGATGTGACCAAGCCCGGGAAGACAACCATAACCGCAGGCGCTGCTACCGCAGACTTTACCGTTGTTAGCGTGACGGGTGCGGCTGGAGCCGCTGGCGCCGCTGGCAAGGATGGCGCAGCCGGAAAAGCTGGCGTCGATGGTAAAGCCGGCGCCGCTGGCGCCGCTGGCAAGGATGGCGTTGCTGGCCCCGCTGGCGCTCCTGGTAAAGCTGGCGCCGATGGCAAAGCCGGAGCTGATGGCAAGATCGGACCTGCTGGGCCTAAGGGCGACGCTGGATCACCAGCCCCTGTAGCTATCCTGTGGATAGCACTGGTAATCGCAGTCGTGGGCATAGTCCTATCAGTATTAGCCCTGGCTCGAAAACAACCAGCAAAGACAGCATAAACCTAACCCCTACCCCTTCCCGTATCGGTAAGGGGATCGATAGAGGAGAAACGAAAAAGCCCCCCGTTTTCACGGGGGGCTTTTTTTATTTAGGAGATAATTGCCAATGCATATCTTTCAGGTAGCACCACGAAGGATGAAAATATATCTATTTTTAATGTAGGGGCGGGTTTCGAACCCGCCCGCCCACGCGGTCAGGTTAAAAACCTGACCCTACGGCTGTCGGGAATTTGCCTATTTTCGGACAAATGACATTGAGAGCGTCTATTGTCGAGGGAATCGTTCACGGCCTTTGCAAGGCCACCACGAAGCACGAAAATAAGGAAGTTTAATTCCGTAGGAAATCCCTCTCAATCTCCCTTTAAGAAAGGGAGAGGTTTTAGGTCTCCCCCTTTGGAAAAGGGGGTGCCGAAGGCGGGGGATTTTATTTTCTAGGAATTCAAATGGAAGCAGCGGCAAACTTTTAAAAAACAAGTATTTGCTATATAATGAGTTCCACTCTAAAGAAACTAGGTATTGAGGTTGCACGACCAGAGGTCGGGTGACCTGTTAAGAGAGACATAGCTTTTAAAAATGTGGGACAAGTAATGGGTGAGATATTCGTAAAAGAGGTAAGTAATGGCTACAGCTAAAGCAACTCTATGGAAATCCAAACCCCTGGGAAGCTGGGCGAAGATGAAGGAAGTCCGCCGCAATATCATGCGCCAGCTCTGGGAGACCAAGAAACGGGGCGACATTCTCTATCAGGGAGGCTATGGTTCTCTTACATCGCTTCCGGCTGGATTAGGTAACTGCGGAGCATTCGGCTGGGGGCCGCAAATGGGCGCCATTATGCGCGACCGCAATCTGGCAGTACAGTGCAACGAGGCTGCTGAGAACATGGGCCTGGGACCGGATACCTGTGTTACCCTGCGGGTGAACTACGGCTCTGCCCTGCTCGGTTTTCACAATAAGTCGCGCTCCGGGGAAAGCTTACAGCCCGATTTCGCCTGGGAGGTACATCATTGCGAGGCTCAGGCAAAGACGGCCCAGTATTTCTCGGAATTTTATAAGATCCCCCTGTTTTCTCTGGATATGCCGGTAGTCCCCACCACCCATGACCAGGAGTCGGCTATCAACTACCTGATAGTCCAGATGAATGACTTTATCGAGTGGGTGCAGAAGACCCGGCCGGGAATATAAAGACGAATTGTTTGTAGCAGCGGTGGACAGGGAGTGGCAGAGCAGTGTGCAGTGGTCCAGGATTTGTGAGATGCAGAAAGCCGTCCCCGCGCCGCTGGACTACCGCCTGCTTAACTCCCTGGCGGCTCTACTCATCACATCCAAGTGGCGGCCCGGTATACCGGAGCTTATGAAGGAAATTGCCGCCGAGGTCGAAGACCGGGTGAAGCAGCAGATTGCAGCCATGCCGGACGAACGTTGCCGCTTGACGCACGAGGGACAACCCCCTTATTACTATCCCCCTTTACTCAAGATACCCAGGGACTTTGGGGCCACGTTCATCGGGGGCCGCATGATATTCGCTCTTCACGGGGCGTGGCAGACGACGGACGATGGTGTCTGGCAGGTAGCTAAAACGCCGCAGGAAAGAGGGGTGGAGATCAAAGACAGGGCTACTGCGTTGAGAGCTTTGGCCGAGCTCTATCAAACATATGGACAGAGCCGGAACCTGGCCCTTCTACAGTTCTACAAAGCCGAGCCGGCATCCCTACCATGGTCTACGAGGCCAGCAACGCCGACCCCCGGGATTTAACTGAATCACAGGTGATAGACCGCATGGAAGCCTTTCTGGAAAGCCTGGGATTGAGCCGCCTGGAAACTGATCGCAAAGAGGAACCCGAGGACAGGGAAGAGTGAAGCCTGGTTATGAAGATAACCTGGAGATTATCTCAAAAATTTGGGTGTAGGAGCACCCTCACCTTTCCGTTCCTCTCCCATCGAGGGAGAGGAAAATAGAAGATTTGCGCCCCTACTTGCCGGGACTTAAAACAACCACCCTCATATCGGAAGGCATATTTGAACGGGTGACCGATATACGCGGGATGGAGGGTTCGAGTTTAAGTCCTATCTCATGGGCGAACTTATCCAGGGGTTCGATCGGCGCTCCGGCTGTAGATAGGAAGTGCATCGGGATGACAATATGAGGTTCCAACTGACGCACGGTATGGGCAGCGGCCACTACTCCAAGATTAGAAGTGCCTCCGATAGGGACCAGTAAAACATCGGGCGATCCCATAGCTTCTACCTGTTGAGCAGATAAGGGATGGCCAAGATCGCCCAGATGACAGATGCGGACGCCATCTATTTCAGCGTTAAAGATAGTGTTCCTGCCTAGCCTTTTACCCTCCTCTGTATCGTGGAAGGTGGAGAAACCTACGATAAAGACGCCGGCAACTTCATATTCACCGGGGCCGGAAATAATTTTAGGGTTGCCTTCGACGTCCTTTACATTGTTGTGGCCAGGGTGGCTATGGCTTATGGTAACCACTTGAGCCGTTGGTCTTGGCCACGGATCGTCCGGTCCTGTTGATTCGAAAGGATCGGTGATTATAGTAATCTGTTTGCCTTTAAGCCGAAATGTGGAATGACCGAGCCATACGATGTCCATAATTACCTCTTTTGATTCACTGCTGAGAACACTGAGAACGCTGAGAAATAATAAAGCAGGATACTATTCATAATAACATTATACCAGTGTACATTATACATTTGTAGCCATAATCTGTGGATTGTACCCAGGGCTGATGGTCATAAACAAAATAACTTTATGTTCTCCGTCATTCTGGAGGAGCATAGCGACGAAGAATCTCAGGGTGGGGTGGGATTCTCCCCGCTACCCTGAGATACTTCGCTTCGCTCCCGTATGACAGACTAACCGTGACCCCTTTATATAAAGATAATTAGTCAATGACCATCAGTCTGGGATACTTGATAAACCTCCAAGGTTTACAGCATGATGCTCTTTATTCAAATGCGTACAAAGACCAAAATCCACGGATTATAGTTTAATCTCTCAGCGCTCTTTGCGGTGGTAAGTTAATGTCATAACAAGGAATGCTTTTGCCACTATACTGGCATCTCGGACACAGGGACCTGCTCGATTTCAAACCCCATGTCCTGAATCATCTGCCAGGCATCGGGTGGCGTTTGTCCGGATGTCGTCAGGTAGCCAGCCACAAATATCGAGTTCGCCGGGTACAGGGCCAGGGGTTGAAGGGAGCGGAGGTGGTATTCCCTGCCTCCGGCTACCCGGATCTCAAGCTCCGGATTAAGAAAACGGAGCAGGCATAGTATTTTGAGACATCGCAACGGATTGAGATGATTTTCAAGGCTTGAAGCAACCGGCGTTCCCTCGATAGGTATAAGGAAATTCACCGGTATAGACTGGGGTTGAAGCTCCCGGAGAGCCAGGGAGAGGTCAATTATATCATCATCTGTTTCCCCCATGCCAAAGATGGCCCCGCAGCAAAGCTCCATTCCTGCCGCTCTGGCGTTTTGCAAGGTTTGCAGGCGGTCCCGGTAGGTGTGAGAGGTACAAATCTGACTGTAGAACCGCTGGCTGGCATTAAGGTTATGGTTGTAGCGGTCAACGCCCGCCTGTTTCAAAGCGATAGCGGCTTCCGGTGTGAGCAATCCCAGAGAGGTGCATATACTGAGGTTCATTTCTTTTTTTATGTTTTTGACCTGACGGCAAAGGCGGTTTAACTCCTTGGGGCCGGTCGAGCGGCCGCTGGAGACGATACAATAACGGATAGCTTTGGCCTGCCGGGCTTCCCTGGCTCCCTGTATAATTTGCTCGTCATCTAAAAGGGGGTATTTTTGTATCTCAGCAGTAGAGACGGAGGACTGGGAGCAATAGGAACAGTCCTCGGGACAAAGCCCGCTTTTGGCGTTTATTAGAAGGTGGAGGCTAACTTTTTTACCGAAGTGAGTTGCTCTTACCCTGAAGGCTGCCGAGAGGAGTTCGATGATTTGTTCATCGGGAGAGTCCAGGACAGCCAGGCATTCCTCCCGGGATAAGGCTTCGCCCGAAAGGGAATATTCTGCAATTTGGTTATAGTTGGATAACATAGTTTTCCTTAGAATCCCCCTGTATCCCCCTTACATGGTCATTAACAGAATAAGTTTACACTGACTGTCATTCTGGAGGGAGTCCCGATGTATCGGGACGACCGAAGAATCTCAGGGTGGGGGGTGACTTTAAACCTGTCTGCAACCCCACCCTGAGATCCTTCGCTACGCTCCAGGATGACAACTGTATTTGATAGACACTACGTAAAGATAATTAGTCAATGACCATCTAAGGAGGACTGAGAGGGGTCACTTAAAATATTCTAGTATCGGCGTTAAATTGAGATTGCTATTAACCGCTGATTTAAGTGTATCCCGGTTTATTACAGATAGGAACGGCATAGTTCCCAGGAACGGACAATCAATCAACCGTTTAAGCGCCTCCTCATTTGTTTGCTCGGCTATACCATTTTCTGTGGTGGAGCGGTTCATGACTACCCCGATGGCCGTAAGTCCCACCTGCTGTAAGTAATTCAATGATAGCAGGGTATGGTTAATAGTCCCTAACGATGCCCGTGAGACGAGCAATACCGGTAATTCCAGTATGCGTGCCAGGTCTGCCATAAATAATCTATCGGTCAGAGGCACCAGAAGCCCTCCTGCCCCTTCAACAATAACTGCCTGGTGTTGAGAAGAGAGCCCGAGATAGCTAAGCCGGATAACATCCATGTCTATTTTCACCCCGGACCTTTCGGCGGCAATTGCAGGGGCTAAAGGGTCCGGCAGACGGTAGGGGTTTATTACCGCTAAATCATCGCTAACCCCACATACTTCCCGTAGAAAAAGAGCGTCTTCGGCTATTAACTGTCCGTTACGTAGCTGGCAACCCGTTTCGACAGGTTTCATTACCCCAACGTCAATTCCCTTTTGTTTCAAGGCCAGCGCCAGGCCGCCGGCTACTACTGTTTTGCCGATGCCGGTGTCTGTTCCCGTAACAAAAATGCCACGGTGTTGTTTGGAAATCAAACTCACCTGTCCCCTTAAGGTTACTCCGCGAATCCGGGAAAATCCACCTTAGTCCCCCTTTTGAGAAAGGGGGAAAACCAGGCCCTCTCCCTTTCTTAAAGAGCCTGCCCTGAGCTCGCCGAAGGGGAGATTGAGAGGGATTTAAAGTGTTTCGCGAAACCATTTTTTAACTTACAAGGGCAATTCACGAATTGCCCCTACTCTGTTACCTTTTTAATCGAATCAAAAGTTATATCCAGCATCCGGCCAAGCTCCACCCGGCTTACGCTCAAAGGAGGCATCAATACAATAACGTTATCCAGAGGGCGGATGATAAGACCCAACCGCCGGGCCTCCTGGATTACCTTTATACCTATCTTCTCCTCATAGAGATAGGCTATCTTATCCTGCAACTGGTCTATAGTCCTTTCTCTCCGGAAGATGTCCAGGTTAGCCAGGGCAGCGGCACA
>JACVQG010000199.1 GCA_015661045.1 Dehalococcoidia bacterium
CATCTGCACTTGCGAAAGTTTGCCCTGCTCAATAGCCAGCATTTCTTCAGCCTGTTTCATGTCCTTCTCCGTCATCGCCAGTTGTGTGGTTGTCCTGGACTTCTCCGAATTCCACTTCTTTTCAGCATCATCGATTTCTTGTGCCAGCGATAAATAGTCCCGCTTTACCTCCGCCAACCGCTTTGATTTTGATCCCAGTTCTACCTTTAACTCCCCTTGTCTTTGTTCAAAGGTCTGTTGCTGTCCCAGAAGCTCTTTTATAGAATCAAGTATCTGGGATAGAGACTGGCGTTCGGCCTGAATACGTATCTCCGTCTCATCCAACTGGCGTTTCCTGGTTTCGTAAGGTACCAGTTCCGATAGGCTCGCCCTCACCGCTTGATGCTTTGACTTGTCATAGCCCACGGTTTCAATCTCGACTGTCAACTTGCCCATTAATTCTTGCTCAGGCCTGGCGTATTCATTGGCGGACAGGCGCATCTGCACTTGCGAAAGTTTGCCCTGCTCAATAGCCAGCATTTCTTCAGCCTGCCGGGCAGAATCCACATCTTTTTCCAGGGAAGCTAATTGAGTACGTGTTTTAGACATCTCCCGGTTGATTTGCTCTTCTTCCTGTTTTAGTTCATTCACCAGGGAAAGGTACCTCGTTTGGGTATTTTTAAGGGACGTCTGTGTGGTAGCCCGCGCCGCTGTTTTGGCTTCAATTTCTTGCCGGTACCTGGTTTCCAGCCGCTCTTTTCCCTCGATGCCGAGGTCGGTCTCACACAAGGGACAATGGGCGTCTCCGCTAGCCAGGAGCGCCAGTTTCTCTTTTGAAGAAAATGTGTCTCTTCCTAGCTGGTCGTATTCCGTCTGCAAGCTATTGATTGTGTCTCTAAGCTCTTGAGCATGCTCCCTCTTCTGTTTCGCAACAAGTTCACGAGTCTCCAGTAGTTTCAACTCATTAAGCGTCTCGGAAAGTGACTTGCGTAGCTCAGTCAATGAAGCGGATTTGCTTCCCAACTCAGAGACCTTTTGTGTCACCAGAGCATGCTCGCGTTCCAGCACTGCCCTGGCGGCGGCAATAAGGCGTTCCAGCCGGTTGGTCTCCGTTTGCAAAGCATTGATTTTAGCCAGTTTATCACTCCAGAGATCAGCGTCTGCTCTGGATTGCTGAAGCCGCATGTAGCCCTCTTCGATTTCCGTGCGTTGAACAACCAGGACCTCGTATTCTTTTATAAGACGCGTGTGGTCATCGCACCTGGATTGGGCAGCCTGTAATCTTTTGCCAGTTTCGGTCATATGCTGCGATGCCTGCTGTAGCTCAGTTTCTATTTGACCGCATATCACCTGGAGCAGATTGGTCTCTTCCCGAAGCCGTTGCACACCTTGCCGTCTTTCCAGTAATGACGTCTCTTCGGTCTGCAACTCAGTAAATCTGAGATGCAATGCAGCAAGGGCTTTCTGGAGACCGGGTAAGGCGGCTGACTTTTGTTCAAGAGCGTTTACCTCGTGCTTAATCAAGGCTATCTCCCGCTCCACTATTGCCCTGACGTCTTTGATGAGATGTTCCAGACGACTTTGTTTCTGTTGGAGAGCGTTGAGCGCCTGAAGTTTGTTGCTCCAGACATCGGCATCTTTTCGAGACTGCTGTAGCTCGCCATACCCGGTCTCGATGGCCGCGCGCTCATTTAGCAGTCCCTCATATCCTTCGATACGATGCTTGTGTTCGTGTTGCCGCACCTGCATAGCGCCGAGTTCTTTGCGTACCGGTTGAAGGCTCAGGCCGACTTGTTCTGCTTCAAGTTTCTTGGCCTGAAGTTCGCCCAGTTTTTCGCGCAGTTCGGCAACTTCAGCCTCTTGTAAGCGAATCTGGGGTTCCAGTGTTGCCAGTTCCTCTTGCACCCGGAGCATCTCTGTTTCATGGACAGATTTCAGCGTCAGTTCTCTGACCAAGTTCTCTATTTCGGAGTCCAGAACTATTATTTGGTTAGCTGCTTCTATACGCTTATCCCTGGCCTTTTTCTCTAATGTTTCGTAAAAGGATAGGCCCAGTATTTCAGCTAAAAGCTCTTTCCTTTTAGCCGGAGTCTTTATCGTAAACTCATCGGCCCTACCCTGCCGGATAAAGGCGCTGTTGATAAATGTATCGTAATCAAGCTTTAGTATATCTTCAATTTTATACTGCGTATCTCTAACACCGTTCCCCGAAATCGTTTTCCAATCATAAGGTGAAGTTGTTATACCGGCAATGTAGAGTTCAAGAATGCTCTGCGAAGGATGGCCAGGGGCGCCCCGCCTGTGTTTTCGTAATACACGATAACGGGCAGCGCCGTCTTTAGATATTCCCACCCCAACCCCAAACTCAAGCTCAACTTCCATCTCAATCTGTCCCAGGTGCACCAGATCATCGGATGTTTTAGCCCTTGCCTGTCCCCATAAAGCCCAGGTCATGGCATCCAATAAAGATGATTTACCGGCGCCGTTATCTCCTGAAAAACAGGCTAAACGTATCCCTTCCAGGGAGAGTTCCTGTTCATTCCGGTAACCTAGAAAATTCTTCAACCGTAAGCGGAGAGGAATCACGTAAAAGTCATCTCCTTATCCAATTCCGGAATAAGCACCCGTGTATTGGTTCCCTTTAATGCCTCTACAAAATATAGCGGATGTTCAGTATGTATCGGTATGAATATTTGAGGCTCTATTTTTCGGATTATCTCCACTAAATCAGGCCCTGAAGCATGGCCTGAGGCATGAAATCCCTTTTCATCATCCGGAACTTGCCAGTTTAATTCCTCCCGCGGCAGACCAACACCCTTAATATCGAAATGCTTTAACCAGTTATTAAGGCGCCTCATATCTAATTGTTGTTCCTCATCGTAGGCCTCGGAGGAAGAATAAATATACGTGCCACCCCGGGGTGCAATGTCAATAAGGTCATTGATATCCCAGAAACTAAAACAAAGGATAAATTCACCTGGTGAATTGCCTATCATGGACGGAGTTACTTTTCTATCTGTAAATCTGTCCCAAATCCCCTCTTCCCAGTTTGCCCTGCGGTAATGTCTATCCTCGTAGATAAGTATATCAGTCTGCTGTTCCAGAGACGTTACCTGATCTGACGCAAGGGACATCTTGTCCAGCATATAAGCATCTTTAGCCAGTACCACCAGTTGGCGCTTTGTTTCCTGTGCTATCCGGTAAAAGGTTTGAAGGCGTTCGATATTCCGGGGACCAAAATCGGCAAGGACCATTTTACCCGAGGTATTGCGTGTAGCCTGGAGCGCCTTTTCGTAGACATTCTCTTCTGTAGTTTGTGTGGTCTCCATAACTCTCGTACCTTCACCCAGGTATATATATGGTTTTAATTTGCTGATTTCCTCGGCCGCTTTACTTGTTTTCCATCCGTTAATACCGTGCAGACGCAGGTCGCCTGAGTAAGCAACCCAACCTCTGGACGTGTTTATAGCATAAGCAGTGGCGCCAAATACCGAGTGGTCCACTGGAAAATAACGCACCGGTAATTTCCCTATACGGTCCCTTGAGATGGCGTTATGATAACAGACCATCTTTTTAGTCTTGGCCGGAGACCAATCCCAGAATTCCTGTGCCGTATTTCCCGATGGGAATCCATCCACGAATACAAAACACCTTTGCTGATACGGGCCTTCTGTCTTAAGGTAATTATTTTCTCGCACCCTCTGGCTCAAATAGCATATTTCCCGTTCAAAATCCGTTCCGCCGCAGTCCTGCATGGCCTTAACAATAAATCCTGTAAGAGCCGAGGCATAAATCGGGATTTCCTTCCTTAAAAAAGACACATAGCCACAGTGGTCTAAATGGGCATGAGAAACAAGGACTCCATCAACAGAGATTTTGGGAGCGGAGCCAAACCTTTGAATTATCTCGGGAATTACTAAGGGCCTGGCGTAAAATAAATGTCGCAATATCTGGCAGCTCCGATGGTAGTTTGAATATATAATAAGATTATATGTTGCCACACTTATTTCGTGGCGGGGGGTTAAGAAATTCCTCGAAATAATTACCCCTGATAGAGTAAGGTGTACCGAAATCCAGGAACAGGCCGGTGTCACTATCACGAAGGAATATTTTGTTGCCGCCAATTTGATTGACTCCGCCATAAAAATTGAGTGATAGCATAGAATACCCCCGCGCGGTTTACTACAAAGATAGCTAAAATATTGAAGTCTGTCAAAGAATTTGGACTTCTATAATATATACTTTTTCGATAAATCCCGTCATAATATTGCCTGAATTAAACTCAGGGGGTGAATATCTGTGATTACACGTTTTTTCGGAGTAAACGTAGCTGTAAAAGACCTGGACTCAGCAACCAAGCGTTTTACTGAAATCCTTGGGGTTAAACCTACCCCAATGACTAATAACGACTTTGCTTTCCCCCATCTGGTTGGTTCACAATATACACTTGATAACGGTGTCGTGATACGGCTAATAGCCTCTCAGTCACCGGATACCTCAATTGCCGGTTTTTAAATACTCGTGGGGAGGGGCTGTTCCTCATAACCGTAGAGACAGATGATGTTGAAAAAGAAATGCAGCACCTTGTAGAGATGGGCGTGCAATTAATTGGCAGCGAACCTATCCAGCACACCAGCGGGAAAGTTGGCTTTGTGCATCCCAGGTTTTTACATGGAGTGCAACTGGAATTGTTTCAACCGAAGTCAGAATAATTCCAGACATCGAAGCATTACCTTATGCCCCAGGTTGAAACCTGGGGTACAGGATGGAATCCCACTACTCCTTCAAGAAGGAAATAATATTTGCCTCAAAAACGGATGTATCACTCAGATTTTCAACACTGATCACCAGATAGCGCTTTGCTCTGACTCTTACTTCTTTTTTATTACCGCAGGCACGAGGACAGCCGCAAAGGATGATTACAACGTCAATATTATTCGTTGAAAGGGGCACTATCTCAAAACCGGATTGCCGGGCAATTATCTCTGTAATAGTGCGGCCCATCTTACCTAAATCCATTTGCGGATTACAGGAGCCGCAATATTTCAATGCAACTTTAATTTCCATTTTGTGTATTGTACCCCCCGATATATCGGGGGGCATGGTACTTCCACGATAAAAGACTATTCCTTGATTTTGGCTAGCTTACGTGCCAGGCGCTTTTTATGCTCCAGATTAGCCTGACGCCATATCATGATTCTCTGCGCCTGAGGTGAGCCGGCGCCATGCATGGACTCGACCAGAGCTGTCCCACAGGTCATTGCTTCTAAGAGACGTGTCAGCCTCATTCTAGTCTCTGTTGGAACCCCGGAAGCGCCTTTCATGTACTTTTCCACGTATTTACCGATTTTCGGATCTTTCCAATCTGATTCGGCGGGTAGAGTTGCCATAATGCCGCCGGCAATATCCTGGGTTAGCCTTGCGATCTCGTAGATATTGCGGGTGACATTCAGCTTGGTAATATTGGCCAGCAGGGGATCTGCCATATATGAGCCGGAGGGTAAGGCATACCCCTGGCAGGAACAGGCAATGGAACAGCAATAGAGTGTCTCTGCCAGATGCACCATATCTATGAGTTTTTCTCTGATATGAGCCGCTCCTTGCGCCCCCTGAGATTCAGCCATGAGATATGTTGCGCCGATAAGAGCGTCGGCCAGACCTGTCTTGCAGCCGCCATAGTTCTGGCGGTGGGCAGTGGCAAATCTCTCCACTAGTGGATAGGCAAATTCATATTCGCCACACATAAATACGTGCTCCCAGGGCACAAATACATCATCAAAGACTATCAGAGCCTCACCGCCAACTATGCCATACTCCTCGTTACCCTGGTCTATCGTACAATCGCATTTGCGTGTATCGTTAGTCTGGCGGCCAAAGATGTGGATTACTCCGGGAGTGTCAACAGGTACATAAAAACAGACAGCATAGTCTGCATCCTCGGCGGTCATAGCAGCGGTAGGCATGACCAGATGGCCGTGGGAATTTACTGCACCTGTAATATGCGCTTTAGCTCCTCGAACTATTATGCCATCAGCTTTCCGTTGCACTATGTGTAGATAAGCGTCAGGGTCCTTCTGCTTACCGGGAGCCAGGGCACGGTCTCCTTTGGGATCTGTCATTGCGCCCGAAATCATTAAGTCATGATTCTGAACTTCTTTAAGCATTTTAATGAAACGCTGGTGGTAATTCGTACCGTTCTTTTTATCTATCTCGAAGGTTACGGAGTAGACTGCATTGAGTCCATCGTGGCCTACACACCTCTGGAAACAGCTCCCGGTCTGTTGTCCGATAGCCCGGAGCATCTTTACCTTTTTTATCAAATCGTCATGGCTATGGTGGATATGAGTGAAACGGCTTATTTTTTGATTGGTCAGATGGGAAGTTGCTGAAGTCAATTCCTCGAACTCTGGGGCCAAAGCCATATCATAGGTCAATGCTGCTGCGTTTATATGAGGAATAAAAGCAGGATGGTCTAATATACTTTTAATCTTTTCCCCCATAAAGTAGACTTCCGGTTTCAACAATTTAAGACTCGCCCGGTATTCATTACCTGTCATCATACCCATAGCTGCATACCTCCCAACGTATTACAAATACCACAATATGAGTAAAAATTAAGTAAGCTCAACGGTCTTAGCGCCTTTATTGTCCAATAATACCTGGTATTTCTTTTTACACGATTCGGACCATTCTTCCATACCACACACATTACAAAGATTATGCCGGCAGTCAGGAGTCCCCTGGTCTTTAAACGTGCGCTGAAATTCCCGCCATAAGTATGCAGGCCTCACCCCTAAATCAATGTTGCTCCATGGCAAAAGTTCATCCAGTGGCCGTTGTCTGTGTGCATAGAAGTGCATGCTTAAACCACACGATTCAAAAGCCTGTTGCCACTTTGCATAATCTAACTTTTCCGTCCAGGCATCAAAACGGCAACCCATTTCAAAGGCACGTTGTATAACCTTTCCTAATCTTCTGTCTCCCCGTGATAGGGCAGCCTCGAGGAAACTGGTTTTTATATCGGGATACGAAAACGATGCCTTAGCACGACGTAAGCCTATTTTTAATCTTTCGTATTTAGGTGTTAATGATTCCAGTAATTCCTGAGGCAGCCACTGGTATGGGGTATGCGGTTTAGGAATAAATACAGCAACACTTGTTCTCACCCTGGGTAAACTGCCCTTTACCTTCCCTGCGTGTACTATTTTCCCCACCAGATCGCTAATGCCATCCACATCATCCATCGTTTCCGTAGGTAACCCAATCATGAAATAGAGTTTAATGCTACGCCATCCATGTTCATAGGCAGTAGATACAGTTTGCAGAATTAATTCCTCAGAAACCCCTTTGTTAATAGCCTGACGAAGCCTTTCGGTCCCTGCCTCCGGGGCGAAGGTTAGCCCTGTTTTGCGTTTGGCTGGTAGAGAATCCATAAGTTTTACTGAAAAATTATCGATACGCAGGCTGGGCAGAGATAAAGAAAGGTTTTCCTGTTGGAAATGGCGACACAGATCACCTACCAGGTTCTCAATACCGGCATAATCACTGGTGCTCAGCGAAAGCAACGAAATCTCGCTAAAACCACAATTGCGGATAATCTGGGAAACAGCCTGTTCAACCTCTTCAACAGGGCGTTCCCTTAGCGGCCGGTATATAACTCCAGCCTGGCAAAAACGGCAGCCCCTGGTACAGCCCCGCTGGATTTCAACTACACCGCGGTCATGCACAACCTCAACATAGGGGACAACGGAATGCGTGACCGCTGC
>JACVQG010000200.1 GCA_015661045.1 Dehalococcoidia bacterium
CTGAACCCTTGGTATCTTAATAATTTATGCACACGGGATTTGACAAGTCACTTTCTTTAGCTTATAGTTCGTAACTAATTTATATTTTTGAAAGTCTTCTCTGCTAAAGGTGGTTAATAGACCTTCTATAAAAATAAGACAAGGAGGCCGGTTATGAAAAGGTTGTTCACACCGGGTCTAATCGGATTGGCAATTCTTGGGTTATTACTTGCTTCTTGCTCGCCAGGTAGCGCCCCCACCCCTGTACCAGCGGCGCCAACGCCTGCTAAAACAACCGTTCCCGCTTCTAACCTCCCACCTCCCACCTCTCAAGATGCCGCCTGGGCCAAGGTCATTGATGCTGCTAAGCAAGAAGGCAGCTTAACCATTTATAGCATAACCCTGACAGGGGATATAGGTATAGCCACGGCTAAAGCATTTAAAGACAGGACCGGCATAACACTTGACGTTATCAGCGGCAGGGGCGCTGCTTTCATTGAGAGGATCAAGACCGAAACGCGTATAGGGCAGATGGTAGGGGATATTTTGGAAAGCTCGGTCCAACTCGATTTTACCCTGAAAGCGACTGATGGTACCGTAAGTACTCTGGATATTCCCGTCCTCCGAGAGAAAGGAGTCTGGCGTGTTGAACCACTATCCACAGACGCTGAAGGCCATATCTTAAATCACAAGTCATACTATCTTTCTCCCTGGGTAAATACCAATCTGATTAAATCCGGCCAGGAACCAAAATCTTATCGAGACCTGGCCAAACCTGAGTGGAAAGGGAAGATTTTGATGTCAGACCCCTCCGTTTCCGGGTCGGGATATGACGTTCTCGTGACAATGGTGAACAGGGGTTACCTCGATAACGACTATGTCAAGTCCCTGGGAGGACAGGGAATAAAGTTTGCATCGGGCACTCTGGACGTAGTCAGGGCTCTTGCCAAGGGTGACGAAGCCTTTGGTTTTGCGGCAACGGACTCGGATGCCGCATCCTTTTTGGCAGAAGGAGCGCCTATCAAAGCGATAGCCATGGAAGAAGGCACCCTGGCAACTCCTTCAGCAATGGCCAGAGTTAAAAACGGTCCCCACCCCAATGCGTCCAAAGTGTTCTTAAACTGGATTTTAGGTGCAGAGGGGCAAACAGTTTTCAGTAAAGGCGCCCGACTTGCCTCGGTGCGTAGCGATGTTCAAGATTTCCGCCACCCTGCCGCCGTTGTGGAACCTAAACGCCTGATTGTCTATACAGGTCAGGATACTGAAAAAGTGGCCAAGGCATTCCAGGATAAATGGCTGGTAGAACTATGGAAAAAGAAATAGAGAGGATATACATATGCGTAAGTGGCCACTAATAATAATTAGCGTCAGTTTGGTTTTTGTAATGGTTATAGGGGCATGTGCTCCAAAACCTGGCCCGGGATCCAACCCGGCAACAATCGCTCCGACTACTCAGTCTCTTGCTAATTCTCCCGCAGTAGCGCTTAAAACGGTATCTAATGAAGATGCAGCCTGGCAAAAAATCGTCGAGGCAGCAAAAAAAGAAGGAAAAGTCACCGCATATAGCTACAACTGGGTTGGAGATATAGGGCTTGATGTTAAAAAAACATTTGAAAGCAGGTATGGCATCACTCTTGATATCATCACGGGGCGGGGAGCTGAATTTATAGAGCGGCTAAAAACGGAACGTCGTCTCAACCAGAGGACGGGAGACTTTACCGAGGGTAGCGCTGGCCATATTACCAGCATGAAGATGGATGGACTGGTGATATCGGTGGTAACAGAACTGCCCGCTCTGCGGGAGAAAGATGTCTGGTGGGTTGATCCATCGTATCTGGATCCTGTAGATAGGGTCAATCTTACGCTTACACAACAGGTTGACAGCCCCACTATTAACACCAATTTAGTAAAACCTGGAGAGGAACCCGGTTCCTGGAAAGACCTCCTGGACCCCAAATGGAAGGGAAAGATGGGGTTGCGCGATCCCAAACTCAGTTCATTGATAATCGCCATGTTTGTGGGTCTTGTGGATAAGAAAATATGGGACGAGAATTATATGAAGGCGCTCCACAAGCAAGACCTTAAGTATATTATTAGCACCGTTGACGAGGGGCGCTTACTCAGCCAGGGAGAAATCCACATGTCCGCTCTCGGATCGGGTAATGGTATGACCAGAGTTGCCGCCCAGGGGGCGCCCATTCGCATGTTAACTATGAAGGAAGGGGAACTGGTTTCCGGTATCTCTATGGCCACAATAGCTAATGCACCGCATCCCAATGCAGCAAAAGTGCTGATGAATTGGGTGCTATCCAAAGAGGGGCAGTCAGTGATCGGTCAGGGCCTGAGCGCACTTCCGGTCCGTAAGGATGTTCAGGATTTTCGCCCGCCTACAGTTCGAACAAAAATGGTCAATCCTTTTTTTGTTAACCAGGCAAACCTGGACGAAGGCGCTAAACGCTACCAGGACAGGTGGTATGACAAGTTAGTGGGGAGATAGATTCAAGAAGCCAGAGGCAAGACACTCCACCCAAGGGGGACTAAAGCTCTAATATAGAAGGCGAGAAATTAATGGAAAAACAAATCGAGAGACAACGGGAAGCCGAACCCGTTGAGATTATTCGGCACCATGAGGAAATTCAGCTAAAGCAAAAGGCGGAAGATAAACGCCTCGAGAGCCTCCCCAGGGTATTAAAATACCAGGATATCCCCTGGACTTTAAGCGCCAACGCCTGCTGTAAGCGTTACACAGGGGTTACCCCCTCAGCCCTTGATCAACGTCTTTTAAATTTACCACTGTATTCGTTGAGCCTCCTCGAACAAGTTCTTGTTCCCGGTGGAAAAAACGGCGGTCACCGCCACTTTAATGAAGCTATTTTCTACATCCTTGAAGGTGAAGGCTTTGAGATTCATGACGGTATTCGTTATGAATGGGAAGCCGGAGACCTGATGTGTGTGCCCACCTATTGCGTCCACCAACATTTCAACCGCAGTGGTGAAAAGTCAGCCCGGTTGTTCTTTTCAGTGCCTATTGTATTTGAGATGCTTGGAATTAGCCGGGTAGAGCAGGTTGGTCTCCATCCCGACTATGAAATTCCTGCCGGAGCGGCTATTACTCGAAATGAGCGGGGTGAAATGGTCGGCTATAAGGTCGAAGGCGGCCTGGAATTGAAACTCAGCGCCGATCTGCTGCATCTACAAAAAATGGAGGACAAGAAGGCGCTGGCTCAGATGACTGCCAAACCCGGTAACAAATATGACCAGTTCCTGAACACCCTGGGGGAGGAGACCCGGTGGCGCCAATCTGTCCCACATATAATAAAGGGAAAGGAAATACCCTTTGAAAATACAAGAATGGGCAAAATCAAATATTTATTAAGTCCTTATTCCCCGTCACCCCTTCTTTTATATGATTGCTTTATTCAGGAGATTCCACCCGGTGGACGGTCGGGAAAACACCGCCATTTAAGCGAGGAAGTACACAAGATTCTTTCCGGGCGCGGGTATGATATTCAAAATGGCAAACGTTATGATTGGGGAGAAGAAGACGTTGTAGCCATCCCGATAAATACTGTGCATCAGCATTTTAATGCCGACCCTCGCCACCCCGCCACCTTTGTATCGTTTCAGTCACGGCTATATACCTATCTTGGGCATGGTGGCTTTGAACACCTGGAAGATGCATCATGAGTATAAGCACTGAACCTGTTTCTACCTCTTAAAGGGGTATTGTATCCATTCTACTAAAAGGGGGATGACAATGAAGAGGTTGTTAGTAGCTGGTTTATCTATCGGGATGATACTCATGGTGATGCTTGCATCCTGTGCTCCTGTTGTAACCGATGCCCCTACCCCGACACCCAAAGCTCCGGTTATAGATACGTCTACTTCGGTAGCATCCGTGAATCCACAAGAAGCGGCATGGGCCAGGATTGTTGAGGCTGCTAAAAAAGAAGGTACTCTAACTGTATACTCCTACTGGTGGGTGGGAGAC
>JACVQG010000201.1 GCA_015661045.1 Dehalococcoidia bacterium
AGGGTGAGGGGGTTCAAGTGCCTACTCACTGAATAGATAAGAAGGTAATAGAGACATGCCACAAGCTCACTATCTGGCCTACTATGAACACCTGGCCAGCCCAAAAGTGAAAGTGCGGGCTGGTGGCGCTACCCTCGAAACAGTGAACGACAACTATATCCTGGAAGGGTGCGCCTACTTCGGTGTGGCTATTCCAGTGCGATTCCCGGATGGCAATCGTTCCCCTCGTTGTGAACCAGGATTCGAGGATCTCTTCCAGATGTCGGATGACGCCGCCCGTGTTGTTGGCCTCTGCCTCGACCAGCGTACCCCGTTGAAAAGAGTGGCAGCCTACATACGGCAGGAGCGGGACAAAGACAAACCTGGAAGCATGATAGCCATATGGCAATTTCCAGCGGGCGTTGCGGCTTTCATTTCTGATAAGTCAGTAGAATCGGTGCGCCTTGCCCTCGACCATGCCCGTAACCCGCAAGTTCCTCCGTGCGTGCTTCTGGCGCTCAGATGGTATGACCTATCCAAGAACGCATCCACCGGGGCAGACCGGCTCGTATCCCTCTGGGTTTCTCTGGAGGCCCTTATTGGGACTGAAAGGCCTCAACGGGAGCTTGTCACGAAAACGGCCCAACACCTGGCCAAGGCGGAATACGGTCTTGGCCTGAGATCTGCCCAAATCAGACAAGCGCTCGGCCTGGATAAAATGCTGGCATGGCGCAATAAGATAATGCATGAAGGGGTCTGCCCCGTTCCGTGGCCTATTGTCCCGGGAGACCCTGGACAGAGAGACTGGCCGCAAATCCTCTGCGATGTCGTGGGAGAAATCTTACGCTGCCAGTTGTCGGCCTCCTTGACTGGGTCTCTACGAAGACATATAGATGCTGGCCTTATAATGGCGGCCAGTTAGATACCCCCCCTCTCTGCCAGCGGAGAGGGGGCCAGGGGGTGAGGTCGTTCCTGCGTCTCATCTCTCACATCCCATTACTCACCTCCCTTCTGCCATCTCCCCCTTGATACATTAGAACAATTATTCTATTATACATATTGTGGGTTGGTTTGGGGACTGCCATGTGTTTCGAAATGTTTACTTTCATGGTATCGTGCGGGTTGGCTACGATTGCGGGCCCGATGCATCGGGGCCCCTACGTGGTTGCGGGGGTCTATCCCCCTTTATTAAAGGGGGTGTCCCGATTCATCGGGACGGGGGATTCCGTTCCCGTAACCTGTCCCGCGCTCCCCTTCTCACGTTGGGAAGGGGCAAGGCGCTGCCCTGAGCCTGTTGAAGGGGGTTAGGTGTTTTTGTAGATGGAAAATGCCGCACTTTATATCTGTCGCAAAAAAATAAAAATAATCAATCAAACATCGTCTTTTTTACGAATACCAAAAACCGTTGTTTGGAAAAAACAATCAAACAAACCTTTAAAACAGGGGCATTCCCCCCTTCCAGACACGTAAAGGGGGGCACCCGCCCCCGGCGGGTTGTGGTTAGGTCGTACCCCCCGTAACCCAATGAACTCAACACACCCAACAAACCCAAAGGACTCAATAGACTCAAATGGGCATTGTGAACTTTATTTCAACTTGACATATTTCTCTCATTGCGCTACAATCAGTCAAATTTCCCTATTCAGATACTTACTTTTAGATTGGTAGAGGGAGGGGTAATATATGGCTGTACAGGCCCAATATAAAGTAGAACCTTTAGAGACTTACCGCTGGGCTAAGGAGATGCGGTCCAAGCACTTCACAGAGATTATGAAGGCCAAAGAGGAAGGCCGTTTGCTGGTCACCGGGAACATGAATGCCCACAAGGACCTGATGGCCGGTATCGGCGATTTTGCATTTATGGGTGGTGAGCCCTGGGCGGTAGCTGCTATCCGGGAGGGAGAAAAAGGGTTGGCCCTGCCTGCCCTGGAGGCAGTTGAAGAAAGGGGCTACGCCAGAGACCTGTGTGCTTTTACCAGGGCGTTCGTCGGCTCTATGTTCCTGGGCAGGACGCCGTTTGGCCCTTTCCCCAAACCGGATTTTGTGCTGTGCGCCAACCAGTGCGATAGCAAGGGAAAGTGGTTCCAGATTGTAGCCGACCATTTCAATGTTCCTTATTTTTGCATTGAATATGGCACCTCCGGCGACGATGGTAAAGTTACCGTTAACGAGAACGGTGTTAATTACATAACTGCGCAATTCAACGAGTTTATTGACTGGGTACAGAAGTTCACCGGGCGGCCCTACGATGACCAAAAACTCGTGGATGCAGTGGTCAACATGTACAAGGTACGCTGCTACTGGGGAGAAATCCTTCAGTTGCAGGCCAGCATACCGGCGCCTCTTGAATACAAATTACTCCTGCCTTTCTTCCTTAACCTGGAGTACTGGTCTTATAAACCGGAGGTCTTACGCCTGATGGAAGCCCTGAGAGACGAGACCAAATACCGGGTGGCCAACGGAATAGCCCCAATGCCGCGCGAGAGACTGCGCGTTTTGCACGATGGCCTGCCCCCCTGGTATGCCCTCTATCTTTTCCGCTACTTAAGGGAACATGATGTGGCTGTAGTGGGTGGGTCTAACCATTTTATGTTTATCTCGCCGGTGCAGAAGATACGGGATGGCATATTCCGCCCTATGGACCCGGTGGACTGGGATGGTGTTCCTAAAACCAGGGAGGAAGCCCTTCGCTGGCGGGCTATTGTATCCTGCTTCTCGGAGCAACGCAGCGCCGAAGCCAAGTTGAAATACCATTATACTCAGGCGGCCATTGAAGCCTGGAAAGCTAACGGCATCATCCTGGAATTCGACCGTGGCTGCGAAGGTTTTACCCTTCACAACGCCGAAATAAAACTGGCTTTACAAAAAGCGGGCATTCCGGTCATGGTTTACGAGGCCAACCGGGCCGATTTCCGCGAGTGGAGCTGGAGCCATGTGGCGGATTCAATGGATGCTTTCCTGGAATCCATGGGTGTGCCACGTTCTCAGATAAAAAAGGAACTGGGCGGCAAAATAACCACAGCAGAAAAAGAGTAGGTTCACCTGAAGACCTCTGAAAGTTTTTTTCAGAGGTCTCGTTTTACCCTTAACGGGTGGCGGTCCCTATCGGGATATACAGGTTTATCATCTTGCATGGAGGTATATGTGGTCACCTGATAAACAATAATTACCGGGCAACATAAAAAATAAAGAATATCGAATAGGAGGATAGTAAATAGTATCCATGAAAAAGTCGTTAACAACTACTATTTTCGGAATAATTCTGGTGTTATTGATAGCATTGACATCATGTACTCCCCAAACGACGCCAACGCCATCAACAGCAACCCCAAGGCCGGGAACCCCAATTGCACCGACTTCAGCCCCGAGTACAGGCTCAGCCGTTAGTGCGGAGGATGCTGCCTTTGCCAAAATAGTGGATGCAGCCAAAAAAGAGGGCAAGGTAACTGCATACAGTTTCAACTGGGTAGGGGACACGGGTCTGGCAGTGCAAAAGGCATTTGAGACCAAATATGGTATTAAACTGGATATTATTACCGGAAGGGGCGCAGAGTTTCAGGAAAGAATAAAAACCGAGAAACGGGTGCGCCAGCAGGTGGGGGATTTTACTGAGGGTAGTACGCTGCTTAATAATAGTATGAAAATAGACGGGTTGCTGGCAGACGTATCTGCTGACATGCCTGCATTGAAGGAAAAGGGGGTTTGGTTCGCCGAACCCACCGCCATAGATCCCCAGGCTAAGACTGTTTTATTATGGCGGTTAATTGTCTTCAGCCCATATGTAAATACAAAGGAAGTTAAGCCAGCGGATGTGCCTAAGTCATGGAAAGACTTCCTGGACCCCAAGTGGGCGGGTAAGATGAGTTTCACCGACCCCAATATCGGCCCGGGCACCAATCAATACATGGTAGTGTTGATGGAAAATGGGATTTGGACCGAGGCTTATATCAAAGACCTGTACAAGCAGAAACTGGTATTTCCCGGCTCCGT
>JACVQG010000202.1 GCA_015661045.1 Dehalococcoidia bacterium
GTGTTTAGATTACCTTGAAGTTTGGTGGCCAGGTCCTGAAACTGAGAAGCCAGCGCATTAGCTTCGGAAACAAGTTTTTGCCGCTTTTCTTCGGCCTTTGCATAGTCAGGCTCGTTGGCAAAAGAGAGCATATCATCCACAATACCGGTGTACCTGGACTGGAACTCACCGGCCTTCTCTTGAAAGGAATTTTTACTTAATATATCAAATCCGGCAACAGGTAGAGCTGTGTTTTTATCCCTGGCATTTTTATCAAGTTTGTTCTGTAAGCTATTTGCCAGTTCTTGAAACTTGGTGGCAAGCATATTTGCTTCGGAGACCATTTTCTGGCGTTTTTCTTCGGCTTTTGCATAGTCGGGGTCATTGGCAAGAGAAAGCATATCGTCTATAGCGCTGGCATACCTGGACTGGAACTCATTGGCCTTCTCCTGGAACACATTTTTATTTAAGACGTCCATACCACCAACCTCCACCCCGGCGGTAGAGTCAGTCGTCACCCCCTGAGTCAACTTGCCCAGTTTAGTCTGCATATTATCCGATAGATCCTGAAACTGAGAAGCCAGCGAATTAGCCTCCGCGACGAGTTTCTGGCGTTTTTCCTCGGCCTTTGCATAGTCGGGGTTATCTGCCATGGCCAGCATATCGTCGATAGCGCTGTTATATTTGGACTGAAATTCTTTGGCCTTATCGGTGGCAGTCTCTTTGGTAAGAAAATCAAGGTTAAAACTAAAATCTTCCGGAGGAGATGGGATACCAAGCTTTTCCTGAATTGCAGAGCAACTGGCGGTACTTAGCAGCAAGGCAAGGACAATGCCTATCTGTACCGGAAACAATATTTTACGGCCTTGTCGGATTATTTTTTGTTTGGTTCTATGTTCCATCGAACATCCCTGATAAAAATTCTGTAACACCAGTATGATAATCGGGAGCGTGTATGTAAATAGTGCATACCCCCAAAATTACCTTTCCCATATTTGGAACTTCTGTTAAAATAGCCACAAGAACTATGCCTGATAATGATGATATTACCCCCATCCGACGCCAGTACCTTCAGGTAAAACGAAGCTATCCTGATACTATCGTCCTTTTCCGTCTCGGTGATTTTTACGAGACCTTCGACGACGACGCCAGGCTGGTCTCCAAAGAGCTAGAGATTGTCCTGACCGGGAGGGGCATGGGCAAGGGACAGCGGGTACCGATGGCCGGCATCCCATACCATGCCCTGGACAACTATCTGGGGCGGTTGGTGGGGCGGGGCTATAAAGTGGCCATCTGCGAACAATTGGTCCCTTCCGGTTCAGTAAAGGGTATAGTCCCCAGGGATGTAGTAAGGGTTATTACCCCTGGTACAGTAGTTGAACCCGGATTGCTGGAAGGCAAGGCCAATAACTACCTGGCAGCAGTTGTGGCGGACGGAGAGCTAGCAGGCGTTGCCTACGTAGATATTACTACCAGTGAATTCGCTACCACTCAATTACCCCGGGATAAACTTCAGGCCGAGATTGAAAGGCTGCACCCCGCCGAAATCCTTATCACGAAAGAATTGGCCCAGAGCCTGGCACAAGCAAATATTGCTCTACCCGGCCCGGTAACCCATACAGACGAGCAATGGTTCGAACTGGAGACCGCCCGCGACCTGTTGCTCAGGCATTTTGAAGCTGCTTCCCTGGAGGGCTATGGATGCGCCGGCCTGCCGCTCGCCATTCGGGCCGCCGGGGCCATAGTCCATTACCTTCAGGACACGCAAAAGTCGTCTCTGAACCAGCTTAATCGGCTTTCCACCTATTCCACCCAGACATTCATGTTTCTCGATGCCCCGGTGCGTCGCCATCTGGAGCTTTTTCAAGGGGGAAGGCTGGGCGGGAGCAGTACCCTTTTCTCCATCCTGGACCTGACCAAAACCGCTATGGGGGGCCGCCTGTTAAAGAAGTGGCTGGGACAGCCGCTCCTGGATTTGGCCGAGCTAAACCGCCGACTGGACTCGATACAATGGTTCTCCGGTAACACCATTCCACGAACTAAGCTCATTAAATTGCTTGGAGAAGTAGCTGACCTGGAACGGCTGTCCAACCGGGTGCGTTCCGGTCTGGCTATTCCCAGGGAAGTGGTCAGCCTGAAGCAAAGCCTCGAATTGTTACCTCAAATTAAAGTTGAGATTGGAGACGCCGTCCTGAGCTTGTCGAAGGTCGAAGACTCTCGGAACGGAGATGAGCATCCTCTTGAATGGCTTTCTACTAAACTCAAACCCTGCCCGGATGAAGTGGCTCTGATCTCCCAGGCTATCAATGAGGCGCCATCAGAGGGAAATGTCATCCGCCCTGGTTTCTCGCCGGAACTGGATAGCCTGCGCTCCCTCTCTAAGAATGCCAAACAGTTTTTAACTAACCTGGAGCGCGATGAACGGGAAAAAACAGGGATAAAGTCGCTTAAGGTAGGCTATAACCAGATTTTCGGCTATTATATCGAGGTCTCTAAACCCCACATCGAACAGGTGCCACCGCATTATATCCGAAAGCAGACCCTATCCAATGCAGAGCGCTATTTCACTCCTGAACTCAAAGAATATGAGACCCAGGTTCTCCACGCCCAGGAGCGCATAGAAGAGCTGGAGAAATCGCTCTTCCGGCAGGTGTGCCAGCAGATTGGCGCCAGCGGTGAGAAGCTGTTAGCCCTCGGAGAAGCGTTAGCCCAACTGGATGTACTGGCAGCCCTGGCCGAGGCGGCTGTCAGGCACAACTACGTCCGGCCTAAACTGGACGAGGGAAACAAAATAGATATTAAGGGGGGCCGCCACCCTGTTGTGGAACGGACAGTGCCGGAATTCGTGCCCAATGATACCTATCTATCCAACCAGGATGCCCAGCTTATCGTCCTTACCGGGCCGAACATGTCGGGGAAGTCCACCTATCTGCGGCAGGTAGCCCTTATTGTGCTTATGGCCCAGATTGGCAGCTTTGTGCCGGCGGAGGCGGCTGCTATCGGACTGGTGGATAGGATCTTCACTCGAGTAGGCTTGATGGACGACCTGGCTGCCGGGCAGTCCACCTTCATGGTGGAGATGACCGAGACAGCCAATATCCTGAACAATGCCACTCCCCGGTCTCTTATCATTCTGGACGAGATTGGCCGCGGAACCAGCACCTATGACGGCATATCCATAGCGCGGGCCGTTGCCGAATATATCCACAACCACCCTCGACTGGGGGCTAAGACACTGTTCGCCACCCATTACCACGAGCTTGTTGACCTGGCTGGTTTTCTACCGAGGGTGAAGAATTTCAACGTGGGGGTAGTGGAGGAGGGGGGCAAAGTAGTTTTCCTGCGCAAGATTGTTCCCGGCGGCGCCGATAAGAGTTACGGCATCCACGTAGCGCAACTGGCCGGCCTGCCGCGGGCGGTGATACACCGGGCGCAGGAGATACTATCGGATCTGGAAAGCGGGAGAACTGAAGGAGTTTCTGGTCATAGAACCGGCAGACTCAGAGGCGCCGGCCATAAAGCGCCGGTGGAACAGCTACCGCTTATGCCTGCTAAGTCCGCTGTAGAGGATGAACTGGCCGGGCTGGACATTGATTCTCTAACCCCCCTGGAGGCCCTCACCAAGCTGTACGAGCTGAAGAAGAAGGCGGAGGGGAAAGGGTGAGGCACTACGATAATTCACCAGTTGGGGGGTTATTGATATGGGGAGATTTACCGTAAACGTGAGATTGGGTGCTCGACGCCAGATAACGTTGCCGCGCAAGGTCTGTGAGAAGCTGAGAGTACTCCCTGGCGACACGCTGGAGGTTGCGATAGAAGATTCTGCCCTTGTCCTCAAGCCTAACCGAGCAAGAGCCTTGAATGCCCTACGAGAAATACAGGAGGCGTTTCGGCGCTCCGGTATAACTGAGGAAGAGTTGCTGGAGGATAGCAGGAAGATCCGGAAAGAGCTTATCAAGGAGCGCTATGG
>JACVQG010000203.1 GCA_015661045.1 Dehalococcoidia bacterium
CAGGGGGAGAGCGCTGGATGTGGCCACTGGAATGGGACGTAATGCCTTGTTCCTGGCCCAACAGGGGTTTGCTGTGGATGCCGTTGATATATCATCGGCAGGGCTTGCCATAGCCCGCCAGAAAGCCCTGGAAACGGGCCTGACCGTTAACTGGATTCAAGCAGACCTGGATACATTCGGTTTGCCTTCTCAAACCTACGACTTGATTATTGATAATTTCTATCTCAACCGGCCTCTTGCCCCGAAAATAATCGAGGCGTTAACGCCCGAAGGTATACTCATTTTTGAGCACCACGTTCTGCCACGTAGAGACACGGCATGCCGTGTCTCTACACCACGTGCCCCTATGAACCCTGAATTGAAACTCAAACACGGCGAATTGAAGGCGCTTTTTCGGAGCCTGGATATTTTGCATTATAAGGAGGAGTCAGTTCTCAAGGAAGGCGATTTCGTCCCGATAGCCCGGCTTGTGGGGCGGAAGTTTTCGCGCGTGAAACGTAAGGAAACAATAAAGGGGGTCAAATGATTCCAGAGCGATATAGTAAATATGAGAAACTGGTAACAGTCTCCTGCGTGAATTTTCAAACTGTCTGGGGAGATAAAGCAGCGAACCTGTCGAAAATCAAGAGCCATATCGAGGCTGCCGTGGCGGTCGGCAGCAACTTGATCGTTTTCCCTGAGATGGCCCTGAGTGGCTACGAATGCAGTGATGAGTGCGAGCAGGACAAAAAGCCCTGTTCCATGCATCATAAAGCTGCTGAACTTGTACCCGGCCCTTCAACGAAAGAAATTGCCAGGCTGACAAAGAAGTATTCAATCTATGTTGTGCTGGGAATGCCGGAACGTGACAAAAATAACCCGGGAATAGTCTATAACTCGGCAGCGCTTATCGGGCCGGAAGGAGTCATAGGGGCCTACCGGAAGTTACATCTGGGAGGAGTTCCGCCGGTAACGGAGAGTATATGCTTCACACCCGGAGACGAGCTTCCTGTTTTCGAGACCAGATATGGCCCAATCGGCATCCTGGTCTGTTACGATTTCTGGCGTCACCCTGAGTTGTCGCGCATCCTGACACTTAAAGGGGCAAGGATAATCATCAATTCCACAGCCGTTAATTTTGGAGTGGGCAGAGACGAATTTATGCGTGTGGTTGCAGCGGCTAACGCCACACTAAACCATGTGTTTGTTGCCAGCGCCGACCTGGTGGGTAAGGATAGAAATAAAGACTTTATGGGTTTAAGTACAATTGTGGGGCCAATCTACCCCAGGTTAGCGCCGGTTCTGGCCGAGGCTGCGGATAGGGAGCAGGTGATAAGTGCAACACTGAACTTCGAGAGTTTGCACCGCCTTGACGAGTTTAGCCATTGGAAACAAGAGCGCCGTTCTGATGTAATTAGTCGCGAGTTTGCTAAGCTGTTGCTGAAGAAATAGGTTAGAAAATCAGCATAGGACAATACCAGCTAACCAACTCAACCTGCGGCTGCGTGCCTAATGGGTGACAGCAGTGTCTTTCTCAAACTCCTGTATGAGTGACGATGCTACGCGAGTAATAGTGGGCATCTGTTCGACGTACCACAGCGTACCGGTGCCTCCACTACCGTGAACAATACTGGCTCCACTCTGCCCTGTCGCTTTCTCAATGGCCGCTTTCCGAATGAACTCCGAAGTTTTTTCCCCCAGGTGTTCAGCATATTTAGATACCTGAACAAAGTCAGCGTGTGGAAAAGCGACAGAGACTACCACCCGTGAAGTTTTAACCGGTTTTTTAACTACGGGACGTTGATAATCCCAATTCTCGCTATTCTCTAGTTCGCGATCTATCTCTTTATCATTCATATCATATCCCTTATAAGAAAGATATCTACACGTGGGCTTGACATTGCACTACAATAATCCTACACTAGTAGTGTTATTGTAGTGTAATACAGGAGGGTTGTCAAGTGGAAGTAGAATGGCTAATATTGGCTGATTCTGCCGAAGTTGTCGGCAACAAATTATATCTATTGGGCGGTGGATGGGACCGGCTTACGGTGAATACGGGTTTCCCCATCGATCAGAGATGCGCAATAGCTCTTTCAGTGAGAGTACCCTGGAATGAGACTAATCAGAAGCATGTTTTCGAGGTCGAGGTGTCGGGCGAGGACACTCAAACTGAGCAACCAAAGAGCCTTGTGAAGGTAGGGGGTCAGTTCGAAGTGGGGCGGCCGCCGGGAATCCCCCAGGGGCAGGAACAGCGTATCCAACTGGCTATCAGCATGAATCTGAGGCTCGATTCGCCGGGCACGAAAGTAATTGTAGCCCGTATCGAGGGACAGGAGATGCGAAGAGTTCACTTCAACGTAATCCCCGGGCCTATGATGCCGATGAAGTAGGGGCACGGCATGCCGTGCCCCTACATGTCTACCAGCTTCGGCACCCCCGTCACATCCACCAATCCTTTATCGGTGAGGCGTAATTCGGGAATAACCGGCAGCGCTAAAAAGGACAGCGTGGCAAAGGGGGACGGGAGTTTGCTACCCAGACTTGCAGCCAGTGCCTCAAGCTCTCTGAGGTCGTGGGCCACTTTTTCAACTGGCTCTGTTGATAGCAGCCCGGCGATGGGTAAGGCCAGGCTTCCCAGGACTTTTCCCTTGTCCGTTACCACCAGCCCTCCCTGTAGCCTTTCTATCTCTTTAACAGCTATAAAAATGTCCTCGTCGGTTGCTCCCACGCAGACGATATTATGCGAGTCGTGGGCAATGGAGGTAGCCAACGCTCCGGAACGGAGTCCAAATCCCTTGACCAGTCCCCTGCCGATATTTCCCGTAGCCTTGTGGCGTTCTATTACCACCAGCTTCAGCAGGTCCCTGCCGACATCTGGTACTACTCGGCCATCCTCTACCCGGGGTTTCATGAAAATCTTTCTGGTAACTATCTGGCCGGGGATGACTTCAATCGCAGGCTGATTCTGTTTATTGGCCGGGATGGCTAATGCTTCCATTGAGAATGGCTTTACGTGGACTGTCCTGAAAATATTCCCCTTACGGATAGGTGGCGCTGTGAACAAAGGTTGCCCGCTTCTGGCTACCAGCCTTCCCTTATATAAGACACTGTCTATTTTCACTTTGGATAAGTCCTGAAGGATGATGAGATTGGCTACATATCCCGGAGCCACAGCCCCTACCCGCTCCAGCCGAAAGTATTCCGCCGTATTTATAGTTGCCAGTTGGATAGCCCGGACAGGATCAAGGCCCAGCTTGATAGCTTTGCGTACTATGGCATCCATGTCTCCATCCTGAAAGAGGTCGAGGCAGGTGCGGTCATCCACTACAAAGGAACACCGCTTGTAGGTTTTGTTGGTAACCAGCGGGAGCAACGCCTCCATGTTCTTCTCCGAGGAACCCTCACGAATAAACAGGTGCATACCAAGCCGAAGTTTCTCCACACCCTCTTTGCGGGTAGTTGACTCGTGGTCGGAGTGGATACCTGCGGCTATGTAGGCATTCAGGCCCTTGCCCGATAACCTGGGTGCATGGCCGTCCACGACTCTACCTTGGGCTGCCTCTAGCTTCCGGAGTACATTACCATCGGCGGAAAGGACTCCGGGGAAGTTCATCATTTCACCCAGGCCCAGGGTATTTCGATGACGTAAAGCTATACTCACCTCCTGCGGGCCTAACCTGGCCCCTGCCGTTTCAAGGTCATCGCTTGTGGTTGGAACGCAGGAGGGTACCATGAAATAGAAATCCAGGGGAAGCCTGTTCGCCCATGTTTGCATATACCTGATGCCCTCGAGGCCGGCGACATTGGCTATCTCGTGTAGGTCGGTTACCACGGCTGTTGTGCCATGGGGGACTACTGCTCTGGCATACTGAGCAGGGTGGAGAAGCGAGCTTTCCACGTGGGTATGGCCGTCAATAAAGCCCGGAGCTACAAACCAGCCCTCTATATCCCAGCTT
>JACVQG010000204.1 GCA_015661045.1 Dehalococcoidia bacterium
CGACCTCCTTGATCCCAAATGGAAGGGGAAGATAATAATGGCCGACCCACGGATTACCGGGACTGGCTTGAATATGTTTTCCACCCTGACCTACCATAAGGTCCTGGATTACGATTACTTCCGCAAACTCACTGGACAAAACATAACTCTGTGGGGCGGCGCTACCCGTGAGTTGGAACTTTTGACCGGCCGGGGCGAATACTCGGTCGTCTTTGGTATTGGAAGCTCGGTTGAGCCATTCATCCTGGAGGGTGCTCCTCTAAAGATTATTGACCCAATAGAAGGGAGTACAGCACAGCCGGAGCCTCTGATGGTAGTCAAAGACGCTCCTCACCCCAACGCAGCCAAAGTATTTGCTAACTGGATTCTCAGCAAGGAAGGGCAAACAGCGTATAATAAACCCATAGGTCGTTTACCTCTAAGAAAAGACTTGCCAGATTTTACTCCAGAAAAAATAAGAAGGACATACTCAAAGCTGTGGAACCGTACATGGGACGCTGCGGAGCAATCCGATAAGGACTTGAAGTCAGGGATAGTAGATCAAATTTTCGGTAAAAAATAACCTGAACCATAGGGGGGAAATATGAAAAACAAGAGGTTCCACTTAATTTGGCCGGTGGTTCTGCTGGTATTGTTGGTTAGTTGCACCCCCAAAGCTACTCCTGTACCAACTCCAGCAGCTACAACGGCGCCACCGTTTGCCCCCGTATCCGTTCCCACATCTAACATCTCACCCCTCACTTCTCAAAACGCCGCCTGGGCAAAAGTTATCGAAGCAGCTAAAAAAGAGGGCCGGCTGGTTATCTACGGCGATACGGTGTTTGCCAATGCCGGTAGAGAAATGACTGCGGCTTTTAATGCACAATATGGCATCCCCGTGGATGTGCTGGTCTTGGCCGGCCGGCAAACACTGGAAAAGATAAAGGTAGAGCAAGCTATTCGTCAACCCGTTGTAGATGTAGCACAAACCGGCGTTACTACCGGTACAGAGATTGTGCTGAGCGGCCTGGCGGAAAGCCCGGTAAGTGTCCTGCCAGAATTACGGGATAGAAGTGTCTTTTATCTTGATCCTGTTTACGGTCCTCAGGAACAGATAATCGGTATTGGCGTCACCTGCCTGGGGATATTGATAAACACCAATCTTGTTAAGCCCGGTGAAATAAAGTCATGGTACGATGTTCTCGACCCCAAGTGGAAGGGGAAAATGATAATGGCCGATCCGAGAGGCACCGGGACGGGGCTTAATATATTTTCTACCCTAACCTACCATAAGGTCCTGGACTATGATTACTTCCGCAAACTTGCCGAGCAAAAGCCAGCCCTGTGGGGAGGCTCCAGCCGGGAGATGGAGCTTATGGTTGGGCGGGGTGAATATCCAGTTCTCTTTGGTATTGGAAGCTCAGTCGAGCCGCTTATCATGGAGGGCGCCCCCCTTAAGCTTGTAGATCCCGTGGAGGGTAGCACAGCCCAGTTTGAACAACTGACGATGATCAAAGGCGCCCCCCACCCGAATGCAGCAAAGCTATTTATCAACTGGCTTCTCAGTAAAGAGGGCCAAACGGTCTATAACAAGACAGTTTCCCGTTTGCCTCTCCGGAAGGATTTACCCGATTATACTGCTGAAAAACTGAAACGGACTTACTCCAAGTTGTGGAACCGGACATGGGAAGCTGCCGAGCAATCCAATAAAGACCTGAAGTCCGGCATCGTAGAGCAAATCTTCGGTAAGAAATAAACCTGGATAATAGTTTGACAAGCTTGAGAAATAACTGGTAGATTTATTAAAATATTTATTCAAAGGGGTGACTTTTGAAACGAATAACTTACACATTGCTAACAATTGTAATGCTTTTCCCTCTACTATTTGCCGCCTGTACTCCTCAATCTACGCCGGCACCTACACCTGCCAAACCAGCCCCGACTCAACCATCCACATCTCCCACATCCAACATCTCACCTCCCACTTCTCAAGACGCTGCCTGGGCAAAAGTTATAGAAGCTGCCAAAAAAGAGGGCACTTTAACTATTTACTCATTTAACCTTGTGGGAGATGTAGGGATAACAGTATCAAAAGCTTTCAAAGAGCGCTATGGTATTAACGTGGATATAATCACCGGCCGTGGCGGGGAGTTCGTGGAAAGAATGAAGACCGAGCGGCGTATGAAAAACGTTGTAGCCGATGTTAATGATGGCTCTACTACTTTTGCCATTACCATGAAGGCGGAAGGGCTTACAGTAAGCGTCGCTGACGAACTGCCGGTCTTTAAGGACCAAAGCGTTTGGTTGACCAATGTATTCGGCAATGACCCCAAAGATAAACATTTAGTCGGTCTCTCGCTCAATTACTGGTCTCCCTGGGTCAATACTAAAATGCTGGCTACCCCGGCAGACATGCCGCAGGAATGGCGGGACCTGTTGAAACCCCAGTGGAAAGGTAAGATGATACTCACCGATCCTACTACCAGCGCAGGGCCACAGCAGTTCTTTGTTCCCTTAATGAGGGAAAAGGTTATAGACGAAGAATACCTTAAAGCTCTTTATAAGCAAGATATTATACTAAGTACCTCGTTGCAAGAAGAAGGCCGGATGCTGGCACGGGGGGAGAGGTCCATGTCCATTCGTGGTTCTATTGCTACCCTTGCCAAGATTGCTCAGGAAGGCGCTCCCATAAAAGCCATCGACATGAAGGACGGTATTGTCCAGCTCATTTCCCCCGTAGCTGCTGTCATAGTTGGTTCCCCCCATCCCAATGCTGCCCGGCTTTTCATGGACTGGTTTGTCTCCAAAGAGGGCCAAACCGCATATACAAAGTCATCCGGTGCGCCTCCTATCCGGAAGGATGTGCCCGACCCCACAACCGAGGCAGCACGCCTTACCCCGCAAAGGGCAATTATCCAGACCGTGGATGACAATAACGTGGCGAATCAGTATTACAGAGAGAAATGGCTGGACAAGCTGTGGGGGAGATAGATATCCCCATCGACCTACTAAATTAAGCTTATGAGCCTCTTGCAAAAAGCGCCAATAATGTCACCCTGAGCAAAGCGAAGGGTCTGGGGTGGTGGGCCAATCAGATACGAAGTGATGCCCCACCCCAGATTTATCATTCATTCTTTTATTGCTCCTTCAAGCTTGCGCCCCTCAATCAGCACCCGTACCCACACCTGCCAAGATAGTTCCTACTCAACCAGCCACAACTCCCGCATCCAACATCTCACCTCCCACTTCTCAAGACGCTGACTGGGCAAAAGTTATTGAAGCCGCTAAAAAAGAGGGTACGTTAACTATTTATTCATTTAACCTTGTGGGAGATGTAGGGCTATCAGTATCAAGGGCTTTTAAAGAGCGGTATGGTATTAACGTAGATATAATCACCGGCCGGGGGGCGGAGTTTGTGGAAAGGATGAAGACCGAACGGCGTATGAAGAATATGGTAGCCGATGTTAATGATGGCTCGGTGATTTTTTCCATTGCCATGAAGACAGAAGGTCTGACAGTAAGCGTCGCTGACGAATTGCCGGTTTTTAAGGACCAAAGCGTATGGTTGACCAACGTATTCGGCAACGACCCCAAAGATAAACATCTGGTCGGTTTGTCGATCAGCTACTTTGCTCCCTGGGTCAATACTAAAATGCTGGCGACCCCGGCAGACATGCCACAGGTATGGCGTGACCTGTTGAAACCCCAGTGGAAGGGAAAGATGATCCTCACCGATCCTACTACCAGCGCCGGGCCACAGCAATTCTTCGTTCCTTTAATTAGAGAAAAGGCTATTGATGAGGATTACCTTAAGGCCCTTTACAAGCAGGACCTTATTTTCAGCGCCTCGCTGCCGGATGAAGGCCGTATGCTGGCACGGGGGGAAAGGTCCATGTCCATTCGCGGTTCCTCTAATACCCTTGCCAAGTTTGCCGCTGAAGGCGCACCTATCAAAGCCATAGACATGAAAGAGGGCATTGTCCAGCTTATTAATCCCTTAGCTGTTGTCCTGGCAGACAGCCCCCATCCCAATGCCGCCCGGCTTTTCATGGACTGGTTCCTTTCCAAAGAGGGCCATACCACATTTACAAAATCATCCGGTGCGCCTCCTATCCGGAAGGATGTGCCCGATACCTCACCGGAGGCAGCGCGCCTGACGCCACAAAAGCCAATTATCCAGACCGTGGATGACATTAACCTGGCAAATCAGTATTATAAGGATAAATGGCTGGACAAGATGTGGGGCAGATAAAGTTCACCGGCGTCCATCTCTAAAGTAGCGACGCCAAATTTAAATTGTTTGCCCACCCGATGAATCGGGATGGCCGGTGCATATTTGGCTTGAATATGGGCATAAACAGGATAAAACGCTTCCAGTAATTGAGTGCGGATTGAAGCAATCCGCTCCATTTACCAGATGCACTTAAGTGATGGATTGCGGGTTCTCCGATGGCTGCAGCCTTCTCTGTGTGCTCATTTTTGAACAGGACTGTTTTTCCCGGAGGCAGCCCTGCGGAGATTCCCGTGGAGCCGGGGCCTTCTGCAGTGTTGAGCGATAACATAGATTAGAGGACTGGTTGAAATGGGTAAAAAAAAGCATCAAATCGCTAAAAAACACCACCAAGAGAAGGGCCATCATACCGGTTTCCGTTGGAAAAAGGCGTATTCTATCCTGGCGATTTCTGTGGCAGTGATTACCGTGCTGGGACTGGTGGTTTTTGTGGCGGCCAGAAATACAGGGGAGGAGTCACCGGGAACTTTTGTGCCCAGTCTGGGGAACCAGCATATAAGGGACGCGAATGCTACTGGCATCCAATATAACTCTGACCCGCCGACTTCCGGCCCTCACTATGGGGAGGGGCTGGCTCCCTGGGGAATCCATACCGAGCCTGTACCCAAAGGCTCTATGATCCACAACCTGGAGGACGGCGGTGTAGTGGTTTCGTATAGTCCCCAGGCCCCTAAAGAGACGGTAGATAGACTGGCTCAAATCGTAAAGCGCTATCCCCAAAATGTAGTGCTGGCTCCTTATCCCGGCCTGGATACCACCATAGCGCTGACGGCGTGGCAGCGGATAGATAAGATGGATGTGGTGGATGAGGCCAGGATTGCCCGTTTCATTGAGTCATACAAGGGCATTGACCACCATGTGAAGTGACCTTGCCCCGACCAAAATAGCGCCAAATCGGTTGATACCTCCCCGATGCGTCGGGGGGGTATTGTTTTATGGACATCTGAGACATGTAGTTGTCCAATTCAACAGGCTGGGGTATATTAAGCGTGACGAATCAGGCAAGTACGGGAGGGTATTCTATGGCCGATGATAAATCTAAAAAGTTTTTAGGAGAGGGCAACCGGCTATTAGAGGCAGTTGATAGCTGCGACAAGGTATTGGCCATTGACCCTAGCAATGCTAACGCCTGGGGTATCCGGGGTGTCGCCTTAGGCAGACTGGAACGCTATCAGGACGCAATAGAAAGCTTCGACAAAGCACTTGCCATTAATCCAAACGATGCCACCGCCTGGCGTAGCCGGGGTGTTGCCTTTTTCAGACTGGAACGCTACCAGGAGGCCGTGGAAAGCTACGACAAAGCACTGGCTATTGATCCCAACGATTCCACCGTTTGGAGTAGCCGGGGTGGCGCCTTATTCATATTGGAACGCTACGACGAGGCTGTGGATAGCTACGATAAAGCACTGGCCATTGACACCAACAATGCCTCCGCCTGGAGTTGCCGGGGTGCCGCCTTATTCATCACAAAACGCTATGACGAGGCTGTAGATAGCTTCGACAAAGCACTGGCTATTGATCCCAACGATGCCGCCGCTTGGGGTGGCCGGGGTGCCGCCTTAGCCGGACTGGAACGCTATAAGGTTGCTGTGGATAGCTTGGATAAAGCACTGTCCATTGACCCCAAGAATGCCAACGCCTGGAGTTGCCGGGGTGCCGTCTTAGCTGCACTGGAACGCTACGACGAGGCTGTGGATAGTTACGACAAAGCATTGGCCATTGATCCCAACAATGCCTCCGCCTGGAGTTGCCGGGGTGCCGCCTTACTAGTACTAGAACGCCGCCAAGAGGCAATTGATAGCTTCGACAAAGCACTGGCCATTGACACCAACAATGCCTCCGCTTGGCATAACCGGGGTTTCGCCTTAGCCGGACTGGAACGCTATAAGGATGCTGTGGATAGCTACGACAAAGCACTGGCCATTGACACCAACAATGCCACCACCTGGATTGGCCGGGGATTAGCCTTATTCATCCTGAAACGCTACGACGAGGCTGTGAATAGTTTCGACAAAGCACTGGCCGTTGACCCTAACGATGCCACCACCTGGATTGGCCGGGGATTAGCCTTAAAGGGACTGAAACGTTACCAGGAGGCAGTAGAAAGCTTCGAGCAAGCGCTAGTTAAGGACTCAAATCCGACAAGTTCAACATTCGTTTTTAAGGAGAAAATGGACGCGCTGGATAGACTTGAGGGATGGCTTAAATCTCGCCGGCCTCCAGACCCATATGTAGAGCTTTATAAGACGGTAAAGGAGACCGAGGGAAGACTTCACCTTTTTATCCGCGTTAGGCTGCAAGCTGCCCTGGGAGATGATGAATCGAATTGGTGGCTGGAAGGGGTGCCTGAAAAAATAAGGCTGGAGTGTGTACAAAGATGGGAGAAATACCTACGGCGCGAGCATGCTTATAATTACACATACCTCATAGACTTGAAGGATATTCTGGACAAAAGATGGGTAGCGTCATGATTTTACGGCCTGCGAAACTATCAAAGTCGCCTGACATGCCCCGGGGTTATAGTAG
>JACVQG010000013.1 GCA_015661045.1 Dehalococcoidia bacterium
GCCCATCCCCGCAACCTGCTATCCAATGTCCTTTCTATCTCCTCACCTTTCTTCACCACATAAGTCTCTACTCCTGCTGAGGTTAACCAGCTTAAAGTCGCCGAAGAATCTTCCTGGCCTCCAAAACTGGATGCATCAAACAAAATAGCCAGCGGTCTTATTCCCCGTTCACTTAAAAGGGTAAAGGGGGAAATCAATAATTCTTTTGAAGCGGATGTAATAACAATAGCAATAGCATTTGGCCCGATAAATTCCTGTGTCGAGCTAATCACCTCTGATAGTGAAGCCTTTCCCTGATGCCGTACTAAAGCCAATGTCTCGAAAATCCGTCCCCACTGCTGCTCGCCCCTCTGGGCGTTAAGTTTATATTGTTTGTCTCCCCAGGCCACCAACCCCACGGCACGGTTGGTATCCATATATTTTCTGGCTAAAGAGGCTGCTATAGTAACACCGTATTCAGCGGTACTCTCCGCTCCGTCGCCGCTTTGCACCGACTCTTGCATGTCCAGTAACAACCATACCTCGCCCGATGGCCCTGCCGGCTCCCTATCAAAGTCTTTAACCATAAGTTTTCCTGTGCGGGCCGTGCTGCGCCAGTGGATATGGCCAAAACTATCACCAAATACGTATTCACGTACACCCGCAGCTTCAGGACTGGAGCGGTCCGTACGTCCCTGGTGATAACCCTCGCCTAATATCTTTCCGGAAGGCAACATGAAATCGGCTAATTCTATGGTTGCTGGATAAATTAGAATTGGCTCCGGATTTCTCAGGGAAATCTGGCTGGAAAAAAGGCCAAATGGGTCCTGAGCAGCTACATTGACAGCCCCAAAGAAGAATAGTCCCCTCTGTTGGCAAAGTGTTCTGGTGGTCCATGTAATTGATTGGTGGGGAAATAGATGGACTAAACGCCGGTTGTGATGTCCGGGGATATCGGTCTTGTGATGAACCTCCAGAAGAAACTTGGGAAGCCAGCTTTTATTTTGAACAACGACTATTTCTTCTAACCACTGCCCAACCTGAACGTTGGTAGTTCCCTGGCGCACGTCTACATTTAGCCCCGTTATGTTGAACCGGCTCCACAAATAGCCCAGTAATGAGAGAAATGCAAGTGCATAGGTAACCCGGTACAACATGGCGGAGCCAGTTCCAAGGGCTATGATAGGGATAGCCAGAAGCAATAAGAGTACCGTTTTGTTCTTCATACTGTAATTCGGTTAAACAGTTGGGCTCAGTTAATTTTTAAGGGGTCGCGCTCCAGGCACCGGCACGGATTCCAGAATCTCCGCTACTACAGTGCGGCCGGTGTTTCCCTGAATCCGGGCAGAGGAATTAACTATGAGCCTATGAGCCAGGGTTGGCTCCGCTAAATTTTTAATATCATCCGGGAGCGCATAGTCCCTGCCCTCCAGTAATGCCCTGGCCTGGGATAGTCTGAAGAGCGATAAAGAACCTCTGGGGGAAGCGCCTAAATAAATAGAAGGATGTTTGCGGGTAGCTTCTACAAGACTTACAATATATTCTTTGACAAGAGTATCCACGTGTACCTGTTTGGCGGCATCCTGAAGTCTTATAAGGTCATTTGTGTCAGCTACTTGATCGAGGCTATCGATGGGATGAACAAATTGCTGTTTTTCGATAATAGTTATCTCATCCGCGGCTGAAGGGTAGCCCAGGCTAAGGCGCAGCATAAAACGGTCAAGTTGGGTTTCAGGCAGAGGGAAAGTACCTTCATATTCTATGGGATTCTGGGTTGCCATAACCATAAAGGGGCGGGGCATCGCATGGCTTAAGCCGTCCACGGTTATTTGCCGCTCTTCCATGCACTCCAAAAGCGCTGACTGAGTCTTCGGGGAAGCCCTATTGATCTCATCAGCCAGAACAATCTGGGCCATAATCGGGCCCGGGCGGAACTCAAAATCACCTGTTTTCTGGTTGTACATGGATACCCCTGTGATGTCTGAGGGCAGTATATCCGGTGTAAACTGAATACGTTTGAACGAACACCCCACAGATTTGGCAATGCTTTTCGCCAGCATGGTTTTCCCCACGCCAGGTACATCTTCGATAAGCAGGTGTCCCTGACAAATGAGCGCCATCAAAGCTAACTCGCCCTCGCCATACTTACCAATTATTACCTTCTGCACATTCGTCAGGATTCTCTCCGCAATGTGAAGAGCACGCTCTACTTCGTTCTTCAAACTCTGTTCCACTAAATTTCCCTTTCTAAGACACTCGCCATCCCGATATTCCTATCCATCAAACGACCTTTGAGAACAGGCAATGTTTACGATTTAGCCTTTTTCAATCAATGCAATAGGATAGACTATTGTGAATCCAGTTGATTTAGCTGTCAACAATCGGATTCTCAACTACAGTGAAATAACGGGAAATCAGGCGGGCCAAGTACAATCGTTTCCTGCATCCATTGTTTTATACCATTACCATATCATGACTCTAGCGCAGGACGAATTCGAGATTTCAAATATAAACGGGTTCGAGTCAGCACGGGTGAAATTTCAACGATAAGATCACCAGCGTTAATTATACTTCAACCTACGGGCATATTCAAATTAAGGTATTGAACCATAATGTACTGGACATCATGGGCCTTTTATAGTAACATCCTAAGCAGATCCATTTGATTTTATACTTGGCTGCATTTAATTTGACTCTTTTCTATCCCTTATTTATGGTATCCCAGTTAAAGTACGGTATGAATACGATGATGAGATTCCTTGTTATCCACGGCCCAAACCTCAACCGACTTGGTCAGAGGGAACCCGATGTTTATGGAAAGAAAACCCTGTCCGAAATAAATAGCCTCTTACAACAGAGAGGCGTTGAATTGGGCATAGATATTGTTCCCTTTCAGTCAAATAGCGAGGGCGTTATTATTGATTTTATCCAGTTACAGGCTAGCCGGTCTGCCGGAATAATAATCAATCCGGGAGCCTTGACTCATTATGGCCTCTCACTACGCGACGCTATAGTTGATTCTAAGCTACCTGCGATCGAGATCCATCTTTCCAACATTTACGCACGTGAAGAATGGAGAGCGCATTCAGTCATAGCTCCCATAGCCAGAGGGCAAATCAGCGGGTTGGGATGGAGAGGTTTTGTAGCTGCAATAGAAATACTCTACGCCCACTGCAAGGAACAGAGTTAAATCCCGGTTTAAAGAGACTTAGTGAACGACAAAGTTATCAAACGACTGGAAAATTTACGTTCCCGTTTAAGAGAAAAAGGGTTGGATTGCCTGTTGATATCGCAGGTTGATAACCGTCGCTATCTCTCTGGCTTTACAGGCTCGGCGGGAGCGCTCATTATCTCGGCACAGCGAACAATACTTGCTACAGACTTTCGTTACATCGAGCAATCCAAAATCCAGGCGCCTCAATATGAAGTGATACAGATAAAAGGTGAGATAGCAAACTGGTTGCCCGGACTAATAGCCCCTCTCAATATCAATTCTCTTGGCTTTGAAGCAGACGATATTCCTTATGGGGCATATGCACTATTAGCTGACGCAATATCAAAAGGGCCGTCTGTTAGACTTATGCCCACTCAGGGGATCGTAGTGGAGTTACGAGCCAGGAAAGATGCCTATGAGAGCAAAATTATCCGCCAGGCAGTCGCCCTGGCAGACGAGGCCTTTTCTTATTTAAAAGGATTTCTCCGTCCTAGGTTGTCTGAAACGGCGGTTGCCTGGGAATTGGAAAAGTTCCTTAGAGAAAAAGGCAGCGAATCGATGCCTTTCGATATTATCATTGCCTCGGGACCCAACGCAGCGCTCCCTCACCACCATCCCACAGACCGTTTAATACAAGCCGGAGAGCCGATAGTAGTTGACCTGGGAGCCAGGATAGACAACTATGCCAGTGACCTGACCAGGACATTCTGCCTCGGAACTCCGGACGCTACTTATATAAAAATATATGAAATAGTTCTCCAGGCCCAGCAAAACGCTATCACTAACGTCAAGCCGGGAATGACCGGTTCCCAGGTTGACGCCCTTAGCAGGAGTATAATAGAAGAAGCAGGCTACGGAAACGACTTTGGGCACGGGTTGGGGCACGGTATTGGTGGGGCCGTCCATGAGGAACCTCGCCTTGGACCGGGGTCATTAACACCCATACAGATTGAGATGGCCTTTACTATCGAACCTGGCATCTATCTGCCGGGATGGGGAGGGGTACGGATAGAGGATGATATTTATCTTAGCGCAGATGGCCCACAGGTACTGAGTGTATCATCCAGGGACCTCTGTGTAGGGCTGGATAAAAGTATTATTAGACTCTGAGAAATGTACTGGAAAGGGATGATTAAAAACATTGCTAAAAGCTGACTTGCATATCCATACAACATATTCTTTCGATTCCACCATGGCACTGCAAGACATTATAAATAAATGCCTTAAAATCGGTATTACCTGTGTTGCTATTACCGATCACGGCACTATTGAAGGGGCGCTTAAGCTCCGGGAAATCGCTCCATTTAAGGTTATTATCGGACAGGAGATCCTCACCTCGGAGGGTGAGGTTATGGGCCTTTTCCTCCAGCAATCGGTTCCCAAGGGAGTAACCCCCCTTAAAGCAGTGGCAATGGTCAAGGAGCAAGGAGGGCTTTTCGGCATCCCTCATCCATTCGATAGGATTGGCAGGTGGGGGTTGCCGAAGTCCACTATCTATTCCCTTATACCTCATATAGATGTCATTGAAGCGTTTAACTCCCGGACCCTGTTTTTCTGGGATACAACACGCACAGGTCTTTTCGCAAAGGAGCACAATATCCCGACAAGCGCAGGAAGCGATGCCCACGTGCCCTGGGAAATCGGGCGCACCTATTTAGAAATGCCGGATTTCAACAGCCCTCAGGAATTTATCCAGTCTCTTAAACAGGCACATACAATAGGTCGCCACTCCTGGCCGTGGCCGCATATGGTGGGATTGTGGACCCGATTGAAGAGGCATTTCTGATGCTCAGGTTGGGGTGGTTCTCCACAGGCAGGGATGAGGCGGCACGACAACTCTTACAAGTAGTATACAAAGGCATCGATGGCGGCGATATAGATGCCAGGATAGCTTTTGTTTTCTGTAGCCGCAGCCCGGGAGAAACTCCTCAAAGCGACCTGTTTTTACAGCTTGTAAAAAACTACGGGATCCCCTGTGTTCACCTTTCCTTCAAAGATGTTGTCGGCTCAGCCCCTGTAGATTACCGGGACACCCCCAGGCGGGCAGCATACGACCGGCAGGTAATCGAGCTTTTAAAAGGGTTCAAGGTTGACCTGTGTATTATGGCAGGATATATGCTCATTATTAGCCCGGAGCTATGCCATCATTACGATTTTATTAATCTTCATCCTGCTATGCCCAACGGACCAAAGGGTACCTGGCAGGAGGTAATCTGGCAACTGATTGAAAAACGGGCTTCATCTTCCGGTGTTATGATGCACCTGGTCACCCCCGAACTCGACCGGGGACCTGCTGTCGCTTATTGCACCTATTCTCTTCGCACTCCTTCGCTGAACCCATTGTGGACTCGAATACAAAACCAGCAGATAGAAGAGACCAACGCCTTATTCCGGTTAATCCGGCAGGAAGGGTTGAAACGGGAATTCCCCCTTATTCTGGCCACGATAAAGGCTTTTAGCCGGGGACAGGTAAGAGTAGAAAACGGTATAATATTAAATAAAGAAGGTAAACCGATCCCCGGTTACGATTTAACCCCGGAGATAGAATCTTCGATAGAAAATGATTTGGCGTTGGCTAAAGAAAACGATAGTTTACTGATACCAGTGCCCAAAGTGTAGTAGATAAATTGCTATTGCGAGGGGCACAGAGATAGGGGTTTTTGTCAACCGGACGAAGCACCGGGTTTTAGTGCATTTGCACGGGTATGTAGTTTGTAAGGATATCGCCTATGCCGCCTGATAATACACCTCTTATTGCATTTGATCTTGAAGGTCCGTTATCGCCAAATGACAATGCCTATGAGTTGATGCAGCTTTTCCCCGGTGGAGACCAGCTATTCCAGGTAATAAGCCGCTATGATGACCTGCTCACCGAGGAAGGCCGGTTAGGTTACGAACCCGGCGATACACTGGCCCTGATCGTGCCTTTTCTTATCTATCATGGCATATCTCCCGAAGACATATTGCGTTTGGCTGAAGAAGCGCGCTTTATATCTGGCGCTAAAGAGTTGATAACCCGTCTAAAATCGGATGGTTGGAAGGTTCACTGTATCACAACTACCTATTTACCCTACGCCCGGCGACTTGTCCAGAAATTGGGTATGGATACAAGTATGGCTTGTGGAACGGTGCTGTCTTTAGATTATTACCGCGAAGTCATACCACAGAAAATACTTGAAAGAATTGCCAGTGTCGAAAAAGATATTTCTCAACTCAAGCCCGGGCAGGACGACATTCAGATAAAGGAAAGATTAGACAACTTATTCTGGAAATCCGAAAAGGAACTTGCATGGCTTCTTCAGGAGACAAAACCTATGGGTGGTAGAAGAAAATTATTAGCCCTCCGCACACTGGCGCTCTCCTACCGCCTTCCGTTAAAAGATATAGTTGCCGTAGGCGACTCTATTACCGACTCACGTATGCTGGAGGGTGTAAACAAAGCTGGCGGACTGGCCATTGCCTTTAATGCTAACAAGTATGCTTTACAGTATGCAACCATGAGTCTGGCATCGACAAATATATTAGACCTGTGGCCTATCCTGGATACGTGGGCCAAGGGTGGGCGCGAAGCCGTACGCGAGGTTATGCTGGCTAAAAAAAAGAAACCGAAAGATAGAGATAATTTTCACTGGCTGGAAGGCAAAACATTACCTTTGCAAGTCCACGCCCGCATCCGGCGGTTAGTCCGGGAAAAGGCAGCAGAACTGGGTTAGTAACATTAAAACACCTAACGGAGGATATATGGTCTCTCCACAAGTAATAGGTCTGGGTGCAATGAATATGGACTACTTCTACCGGGTTAAGAGTTTGTTGAAGGATGGTGAGGCCAGGGTGGAAGAGGTTCACTCGTTCTCTGGAGGCTCAGCGGCTAACACTATCTACGGCCTGGCTAAACTGGGTATCGCCTGTGGTTTTGTGGGAGCTATCGGCAGCGACGAGGTCGGTCAACACCTGATAGAAGACTTAAAAGGGGTTGGGGTTGATACTGGTTTTATTATTACGAAAGCCGCCTCAAAAACGGGCTCAGTAGTAGCGCTGGTAGATATCGAAGCACACCGGGCTCTTTATGTCCACCAGGGGGCTAATGGGTCGCTCACCAAGGCAGACATGGACCTGTCTTATTTAAGTTCAGCCCAAATTGTGCATGCATCGGCCTTTGTAGGCGAACAGCAATTCCTGTGGCAACGGGATATTTTATCCAGTCTGCCACTGGATACCAAACTGAGTTTTTCTCCGGGCGCTCTCTACTCCAGGCGCGGACTGGAAAACCTCAAGCCCATCCTGGAAAAAACGTCTATACTTTTTTTAAACCGCAAGGAGCTTAAAGAACTTACGGGATCTGACCCATTAACCGGAGCGCTCCGGTGTATACAAGCGGGTTGTCAGACTGTAGTCGTCACGATGGGTAAGGGACTAAGAAGGGGTAACAAAACATTTTCAAGCCTGGTAGTCCAACCCAATAAGGTTACATGGGTTCCAGTAACAGGCGGCGCAAAACATCCGGTTGATACCACCGGGGCAGGCGATGCTTTTGCGTCCGGATTCCTCTTCGGTCATTTAATGCAAAAACCCGCCGAAGAATGCGCTATATTAGGCGACATTACGGCGGGTTTTTCAATTACATGCGTTGGCGCCAGGACGGGATTACCCGGCAAGCCGGAATTAGCAAACGCCTATCAACAAGCAACAGGGCTAACCCTGTAAGCTTATCTACATTTATATACCGGTTTGCGTTTTTCCGAGAAGGCTTTGGGCCCCTCTATGGCATCTTCGCTCTTGATAACATTGGCTGAACAATACTCTTCGAACTTCAGTCCGTCCTCCAGCGACATACGGACGCCCCTGTAAGCTGCTTCCTTCGCCCCCCGCACTGCGATGGGGCCATTTTCATTAATCTTGGTAGCTAGCGCCTCGGCAGCGGGCATCAAGTCCTTTAAAGGCACCACCTGATTCACCAACCCCATGCGAAAAGCTTCCTGGGCGGAAACGGGTTCGCCTACCAGTAAAAGCTGCATGGCTAATGCCCAGGGTATCTGTCTTGGAATGCGCTGAGTGGCGCCGGCAGTGGGAATAATGCCCTGTTTAACTTCAGGCGTTCCCAGGCGCGCGTGTTCAGCGGCAATGCGCAGATCGCAGGCCAGGGCCAATTCAAGCCCACCCCCCAACGCTACGCCGTTAATTGCAGCTATGAACGGTTTATAAACCTCCAGACCTTTCCCTGGATGGATAGATGGCACAGGCAAGGCAGGAGGACGGCCCGATTTTATCGCCTCCTGGAAAACACCGCTCATTTCTTTCAAGTCAGCTCCGGCACAGAAAGCTTTTTCACCGGAACCGGTTAAAATAGCTACCCAAATATCGTTGTCGTCCCTGACCTGGATCCAGGCTTGCGTGCTGAGTTCCCATACTTCTTTATTAATAGAATTGAACGCCTCCGGGCGATTCAAGGTAATGACTGCGATATGTCCTTTTTTCTCAAATAGTACAGCCGGCATATGTCTGTCTCCTTTCCAAAATTGCACAAAATAAAATATAAGAGTTTTTAACCCCGGCACCTCCTTTTATCCCACTCATATTTATACCTTTATTTCTTAGGAGCCGGTTTTGTCAGGATTTCGTCTATTATCCCGTATTCGATGGCTTGTTCCGGTGTAAGGTAGAAATCGCGGTCGGTGTCATGGGCTATTTTTTCCACTGTCTGGCCGGTGTGATTGGCCAGGATATTGCGGATTATGTCCTGCAACCTCAAGATTTCTTTAGCAGCAATGGCGATGTCTGATGCCTGCCCCTGAGCGCCTCCCATCGGCTGATGCATGTGTATTGTGGAATGAGGAAGCGTATACCGTTTGCCTTTTGCGCCAGCGCTCAGCAAAACGGTGGCCATACTGGCTGCCAGACCCAGGCATATGGTGGAGACTGGCGGACGTATAATCTGCATGGCGTCATAAATAGCCAGACCAGCGCTGATAACGCCTCCCGGACAATGGATATATAAATTGATATCCTTATCGGGGTCCTCCCGCTCCAGATAGAGGAGCTGGGCCACGATCACATTAGCCACCATATCGTTTATGGGAGTCCCCAGGAAGACAATCCGTTCCTTGAGCAACAAAGAATATATGTCAAAAGCCCTTTCCCCGCGGGAACCGCTTTCAATCACCATAGGTATGATATTCTGTGGTAAATTTAACATACCAACCTCCTAAACCTGAGTTTTATCAATTGTATCTTCTGTTTTCGCCTCTTCGGCTTTTCCAGAGGCTACGTCGCCTAACCTCGATAGAGCCTTTCGGGCCAGTAGTCTATCTGAAATAGACCGCCTGGCTTCCGGGGTATTAAAGACTTTTCTGATATCCTCGGCTTTAGCCTGAAGGCTATTGGCTAACATTTCAATTTCAGAATCTATTTCTTCAGGGTTGACCGTTATTTTTTCAATTTCAACCAGCTTACCCAACGCTAAAGAATGACGTAAATTATCAATGGCAACAGGACGTTTCTCCTCCACCAACTTCGGATCCGGCGGCGCTTCTTTACTGGTTTTGTTCCCTCTATCCGAGAGTAGACGCTCTATTTCCCGGTCTACCATCACAGGAGGAAACTCTATACGTGAAATATCTAATAAGGCGTTCAGGGTAGTTTCTTCCTGCTTCAGTCTGGCCTCAGCTTCCGCTTTGGCTTTAAGATTATTTGTCACCCTCTCCTTTAAAAATTCTAAATTGGTAAAATTCACTGTTTTTGCGAAATCGTCATCCATGGAGGGGAGCTTTTTAACCTTTATTTCTGAAAGCTGGACATGGAATTCCATTGATTTCCCACGTAGTGTTTCGTTGGGATGGTCTTCGGGGGTAGTCAACTGGAATGTCTTCTCTGTATTTTTTTCGATTCCTACTAGCTGTTCAGCAAAACCCGGCAAAGGGAATAGCGCTTCTGGCTTAACTTCGTACTGCAAACCCTTCTGGTTGAAAATTGATTTGCCATCCTCAGTCCCCTTTACATCCAGAACTACCATGTCGCCCAATTCCACCGGCCTTTCGACAGGCTCCCATGTGGCCTGACGCTGGCGGATACTCTCCAGGGAATTGTTTATATCGTCCTCGCTTACGGAGGTGGTCTCAACTTCGACGTGAATTTTAGAATAATCTCCCAGCTCGACGACCGGGCGTAGAGAAACGGTGGCTTTAAAAGTTATAGGTTCTTCTTTGGTAATTTCAATTTCAGGGTCGGCGATTACATTCACCCCCGTATCTTTAAGGGCCTGTTCATAAGCCTTCGGGATGAACTGGTTAACGACCTCCCGCTCTAATGTCTCTTTGCTGATAAATCGCTCTAATACCTGCCGCGGAGCTTTCCCTGGGCGGAAGCCGGGTATGGCTGTCCTGGCGCCCAATCTTCGATAGGCATCATCTGTAGCCTTGCTAATGTCCGAAGCCTCTGCTTCTATATCCAGTACCGCCTGGCAGTTTTCTAGTTTAGTAGTAGATACTTTCATATTCCTCTATCTTCGACAGTCCGAGACGTCCTTTCTGAAAATTATAACATGGCTATCCCTGTGGTGTCTTCCTTGAAAAGTATCCCGTGTACCCCATGGCAGAAAGGGTAACCAGTTCGCCGGTCAGGTATTCAAAAAACGATTTCCTATTTTGAACAGCCTTAAGCTCCTGACGGGCCCGCTCTCTTAGTTTCCCTTCTATCTGGTCTGCCTTCCCGGCTTTGAACAAACCCTCAGCAAATGCTCCCCAATCCCCCCACTGTTTCAAAGCAAACTTAAAGATATCTTTCACATTTTTATGCATCGACCAGTGCGGGAAAAATAGCGCTTCTAAAGGCAATGCGGCCATTGTTTTGAGACTTTGCAATGCCAGTTCATGGTCATAGCCCGGCGCCGCCACAGGCATGAGTACCTTCTCTTCAGCCAGATAAACGCCCACTGAATCCCCGCAGAACAATCCCTTGTGCTGGTCGTAGAAGTAACCAACTGAATGAGGGGAATGGCCGGGCGTAGCTACCACCTGAATATTTTTGTCTTTTCCCAACGAGAATGTCTCCCCACCTTTGACCGATGTAATCTGGTTTGGCGGGACAGGTTTAACCAGGGCTTGAAGCGCAGGGTCGCCGCCAAGACTACCATAGCTTGCCAGTAGCCTGGATGGGTCAGCCAGATGCCTGGCCCCTTTTTCATGGACAACCACCTGGGCTTTGGGCATTTGTTTAATCAGTTGCCCCGCTGCCCCCGAATGGTCGAGGTGGATATGGCTACAAAAGATGTACGAAAAATCCTGAGGCTGAAACCCTAACTGACGGATTCCTGCCAGAACCGTGTCAGCGGTTGTGTGGTCCCCGGAATCCATAAGAGCCAGCTTTTCCCCTTTGATAATATAAACAGCGCAGAAGTGAGGTATAGAGAGAAGCTTTGTATCTATTTGAAAAACGTCTTTAGCTACTTCAAATGCTTCCACCTGAGGCATGGTATACCTCCTTATTCTCTCAAAAATAGCCGCTTTTCACAATGCGTACCCTATGCCCCAGGCTGAAGCCTGGGGTACTGGAAAAAACACAAGCCCCACCCTGAGATTCTTCGCTACGCTCCAGAATGACAAAGCCAGCCTATTTTCATACTTCGCGGTGCTCACGATAATGAGCATGAATGATCCTCTCAGGAAAACGGCTATACCCACAATCAACTGGGCAAAGTAATGTTTCGCGACTTTTTAAAGTCATCAATACCAATATTTGTCTCAATAATTGTTGGCTTCGGCTCTTCGTTTACTATT
>JACVQG010000205.1 GCA_015661045.1 Dehalococcoidia bacterium
CTGGAGGGTAAATTGCCCCAGCTTAAGGAGACCTGCCAGGAGATGAAGGAGCGGGCGGGGGTCTTTGTCTCGTTGAAGAAGCATGGACAGCTCAGGGGGTGTATCGGGACTTTTGAACCTACGCAGGAGAATGTGGCACAGGAAATCGTGCAAAATGCCGTCTCAGCGGCAACCCGTGACCCGCGTTTTCCGCCAGTCTCCCCGGACGAGCTTCCTTATCTGGACTACAGCGTTGATATTCTTACCGAACCGGAACCAGTCGAAGACCGGAATAAGCTAGACCCCAGGAAATATGGCGTCATCGTTGAAAGCCGAGGGCGCCGCGGCCTGCTCCTGCCCGATATCGAGGGCGTGGATACGGTAGAACAGCAAATAGAGATATGCTGCTATAAGGCGGGGATAAGACAGGGCGAGACTATCAAGCTATCCTGCTTCCAGGTGAGAAGGTACACGTAGGGACACGATGCATCGTGTCCCGTTTCGACTTCGCAGGTTTTGCTTTCCTCACGTCCGGGTTTATCTGAGGACTATATCCACTCCTATGGCAACGAAGAGGCCGAGGAGGTAAATCCCGGATAACTTGAAATTGCTCCAGGCCCGGCCTGAGGATGACTGTTTTAAGAGGCGAAGGTTGGAAACGATGAATAAGCCTGACAGAATCAGCCAGCTAACCTGATAAATAGCCCGGAGGGGTCCTACAAAAAGAAGTACCCCGGATACAACTACGGATAGCCCGGCATATATAAATATCTGCTGGGCTGCTTTTTTCTCACCAACCTTAACAGGGAGCATGGGTAAAGCGCTACGCTTGTAATCCGGTAGATGTGCCAGAGCAAAACTCCAGAAATGGACCGGCGTCCACAGAAACACTATCATCGCCAGGAGTATGGGGAACGGGCTGATTTCATGGCTGATAGTAAACCATCCCGCCATGGCCGCCCAACTCCCGGCCAGGCCCCCGATAACGATATTCTGCGTGGATCGTCTTTTTAGCCAGCAGGTATAGATTACCACATAAGTCAAGGCGCCCAGCCCGATAAACAGAGGGACAATACGGTTTAACTGCCAGGAAAGCCCCAAAGAAAGGGCTATCATAGATATACCCAACAACATTGCTACCTCTGGTCTCACCTGGCCGGCGGGTAATGGACGGCGGGAGGTCCTGACCTGGATAGGGTCGATATCCCGGTCAAGGTAATGGTTCAGAGCGCCTGAGCCGGCGCAAGCCAGCGCTCCAGCGATGGTAAGAATTGCCAAAGAGGGGATGTCCCAGCTCTTACCCAGGCCGGCGGCGATAGCCGATACCAGGGCTACGACCACCAGCAGGGCTACAGTCCTTAGCTTGAACAGGGGCACCACAGCCTTCAATACCTGCATGTTTCTCTCTCTGCCTCTATCTCTATTGCACCGGCCATACCCGGCTTAACGAAGTCCAGGCTATTATATACATGATCACGAACCAGGCAAAGAATATAAACACGAGGGCAAAGGTTCCAGGGGCCTCGAACCCCTTCTTTTTCCCTTCATTTTTTTCTGCCATATTTAAACTCTCCTCAACTAAGTACTTGTTCAGGCTTTAATAGGCACTTTTTTACCGAAAAACAGGGTAAGCACCATCAGGATGACGAAGATTGCGCCCCCGATTACCGCTATTACAGCGCCAATACCGAGAAGCGCCAGAAATATATTTACTTCTCCACCGAAAACCGGGCCTGGAACAATAGACTGGGAGTAGGTTGTATCCCACGTCCGGCGGGGGACGCCAAGAGAACCAGCTCCATACATTCCAAAGAAAAGAAGAGCTAACCCGCCTCCATAAATGTAAGGCTGCACGGAGGCCCAGGCTTTCCCTACCAGGTTACGCCGGACCATCAGAGGAATGAGATAGTAAGATATACCCATGAAAGCCAGGGTGGTGCCCGCGACCACTGTCATATGAAAGTGCGCCGGGACACGTAATGTATTGTGGACTAGTATATTCAATTGCATCGTCCCCTGCAGTACACCCGTAACACCCCCCAGAAACCCGAACAGCACCATAGAGATAACCAGGGCCGAAAAGCCGGGTTCTTTCCAGGGGGCCTTAATCAGCCATTGGAAAATCCCGTGAGTGTATCCCTTGGCCCTCTGCGCTATCTCTATTCCAGCGGGGATAGAAAAAGCGTGAATCATGCTACCCACAACAGCCAGATAGAAGAAGTAGCTGGTATTCAGAATGCGGTCCGCTGTGTGTAAGCCCGGGTCCACCAGCAGGTGATGGATAGAACCAAGATTGATGAACAGTATATACAGGAGGAAGGCGACCCGGGAGAGCTTTTCGTTGACCGGTTTGGCTCCCACCATAAGAGAACTAAGAGCATACCATATAGCCACCATAGCCGCCAGATTTACCTGCTGGGCCGGGTGACCAAAGGCCCAGAAGAAGACCCGATAGGCGCCGGGGTCGTAAAGTTTGAAAATGCCCAGGGACCAGAGTAAAGCGGGGACAAAGGTGATAACTCCACCTACCAGGGTAAATACAGCTATTATAGCCGCCGCCATTAATCCGTAGGTGAACAATGGTAACGAACCTTCATACCGTTTTTCTACCTTCGCCACTACCAGACTGGCGAAAAATAGCCCTACTGCTATAAAGGCGCCCACGGCAAAGAGGACAACTCCCAGATAGTATAGCGGGTGAGCTTTTAGCGGCACGTAAGCTGTGAACATCACGGTGGCCTGGCCTATCAACACCATCACATTAGACATGACAGCGCCAGTGAGCATGAGGGCAAATGCCAGCCAGCCGAGTCCTGGTTTTGGCAAACGGGAGTTGAGCACTACCGCTCCTCCAAAATACAACCCCGCAATTTCAAAAAACACAATCCAGTAAACCAGCATGGTCATACCATGGGCGCCTAATAAACGGTAATACCAGTCAGCGGACAGAAGATGAACAGCTTCCCATCGGGTTAGAGCGATAAGCAAAGCCATTATACCGCCAAGTGTTAGAAACACTACAGCAGTTACAGCGTTAGCAACGATAAGTTTTTCCGCCCGTAAGTGGACTTTGAATCCAGTTGTCGGGCAAGTCCGGAAAGCAAGTTGTTGTGTTGCCATCCTACCCTACTCCTTTACTATTATTTTGCCTGACATCAGGTGATGCCCCAGGCCACAGAATTCGTTACAGACAATGTAAAACTCCCCGGTTTGGGCAGGCGTCAACCTGATAACGTAATCATAATCGGGGAGTACCTGGAAATTCATGTTCATTGGCTGGAGGGAAAATCCATGCTGTACATCAGCGCTGGATAGATGGATGCGGTATGTCTGGCCTTTTTTAAGCTCCAGTATAGGATACCACTGGAACTGGCGTGCCAACAAGTATACATCACCCCCGGCCGGAGGACGGACAACGGGAACGCCGTTTACCTGGCCGACCTGGTATTTTTGTACGAAGGTGTTAGTCAGTTGCTGGAACTCGGTTGTAGATATTTTATAGGTCTCTGTCGGGGTGTCCTGTTTAGCTGCGGCGCTCCATACAATCATCATGGAAAATAAGACAAGCGCCCAGATAATAGATACCGTTAGCCATATCTTTTCTTCTTTTCCCAGGGGCTTCCACCACACCCTCTCAGGAGGTGTTAATGTACTCATATCTCTCCTTTCTTACGGTTTCCACACCGGTACGTTGGTCAGATCCAACATTGTCCACAGGAGATAAAACAATGATGGCACTGCCAACCCCAGCGTTAACATTAGAAAGATGTCATCCAAAAACACCTGCCAGTAGGGGATTCGTTCTGCCTCCGGCCCCTTTTCTTTTAGGTCGCCTGGATTGCTCACAGTTCACTCCTCCCTTTGAAAGATTGAATGCAGTATAACATATATTATAACCCTGATAACACTGATTTATGCGACTTTTGTCACATTAC
>JACVQG010000206.1 GCA_015661045.1 Dehalococcoidia bacterium
TTACTGGCCACCCATTGGATAGGCCGGGGCATTATACGGGCGGGCCAAACAGCTATATTGCAGGTGCCCCTCGTTAAGATAGTTTATGAGGCTTCCAAGCAACTCATCGAGTCCTTCTCGGGTACTGGAAAGAGTGGCTTCAAACGGGTTGTCTTTATTGAACATCCCAGAAAGGACATCTGGACCCTGGGATTCCTTACAGGTACCACCACAGACGAGAACGGTAAGGAATTGGGTATAGTCTATGTGCCGACAACTCCTACCCCTACCTCAGGTTCGATGGTAATGCTTCCCATGGAGGATATTCGGGACACCGACATGACGGTGCAGGCGGCTCTACGGCTGGTGCTATCTGGAGGAATAAATTCGCCTGCGCAGATAAAGAAGCTAGCCGTGAGTTAATTCTTTCATTTATTCGCCATTATATCACCCAACAGCTATTCGATAACCCCTCACAGCCATCCCGAGGCCGACAGGTCGGCCGACTCTTCGGCCCTGATCGGGAAATGACAGTATTGACAGGTGCTCATCTGTCATCCTGTCCGAGCGGGTATCGGATTCCGACGTTTCACTCGGAGGAGTCCCGCCGTGTCGGGACGAAGGATCTCAGGGAGGGGCAGAAGCGTTGCCGCTATAGCCGGGCGGAAGCTCCTGTGACAGGTTATTCCCTATCAGCTTGCCCAGGTCGGCGTCAAATACCAGGATAATTGGCACTTTTTTATAAATGGTGGTACTCAGGGCGCTCAGCAATCCCTGGGCGAATGCCTGAAGCAGGTTATAATACGGCCCCCACGGCCAGTGCAAGGCCAGAGCAACTACTTTCTCTCCCTCTTGCATATCGTTGCGGCGGAAGGCATCCCCGAAAGCCTGCATTACCGATTCCTTTGTCAGATTATCATTGCCCCAGCGGGGTGTCAGCACCTGCAGGTTGCGCTGCGGGAGGAGACCGGCTTCGGATATAAAGATGGTATTTCCGCTAACCTGTACTGTGTATTGAGAAGCGCCGATAACCGTAGCCCGGATGCGCTGGGCGGGCTCCTGAACCGGGATTTTGAGATCGCCGGCCCGTTGCCGGATCTCCTCAGCCAGGAAAGGCCCCAGGTCTCCAAAGACCTTTGGCTCGTGATTATAGATATATTCGGAGACTCCCCCTGAGAAGGTTATAAAATCTACCTTGCCGGGATAGGTTAGCCCGGACGTTACCATCAGCTTCTGAGTAAGCGGAGTGAGGGTTGTGCGTGACATGACGTTGACCAGGGAGTTTGCCAGCCGCCGGGATATTTTCTGCTTGGTCTCCTGATTTATCACCTGGCCGATTTTCAAACTCAAGCCCATATCTTCAGCCACTATTCGTCCGGCATCCTCGATTTTTATGACACAGTTATGCTCGTCATAGACGACCAGCCGAGCGCCTACGTTCATGGCTGAGGTATCAACGATGGCCCCACGGTTAGCGATGGCCAGCTTGGCTGTGCCTCCGCCTACATCCACGTTCATCCCTGTGTCCGAACCGCCATTACCTTCACCGGTCTTATCAACTGTTCCCGAGCCGTTTACGGCCATCTGGGCCTCCAGGTTCGGTCCGGCGGTAGCGCAGACAAACTTCCCCGCCTGCTGGGAGAACATCTCGGCTATGGCTTCGGCATTATCCTTGCGGGCGGCATCGCCGGTGATGATAACTGCCCCGGTATCTATCTTGTCCGGAGTAAGGCCCGCCCTTTCGTAGGATTTGGTGACGAATTCGGAGAGGGCCTGTATATCTATTATGTTGCCGGGTAGAAAAGGGGTAAGCAGGATAGGCGATTCGTGGGTAACCTCCCGGCTCACTATGATAAACTTGCTGGATAGCGCCATGCCCAGGCGGCGCAACACCAGACGGGAGAACATTAAGTGGGAGGTGGAGGAGCCGATGTCAATGCCGACGCTTTTAAGCTCTATGCGTTCCCGCGCCCATAGGGGATGCTCCTCCTCCAGGGGCATATGCGCTTCATCTTCATGGCCCTCCCCGTGGGAGTGCTCGTGGTAATCACCGTTCATTCTTTCTCCTTTAATCGTTCCGTACGGGCACGATGCCTCGTGCCCCTACCGTGAAATTACAGGCATATTGCATTTGAGGCCAGTTTTGGCCAGATCCGCCTCGAAGATTTTCCTTATCTCCGGGGATTCATCCTCGTATTCAATCTGGGCGCCGCCCTCTTTGACACTCTCGTCAGCGGCCAGCATTTTAGTTACACCAAAGGAAAGCCGTCCGTACTTGGTGCTCCCCCAGCGCAGGGCGAGGTAGCGGGCTGGCTCCCGGCCTGTATTGAAGTGCTGGTGGAACCACTGGTCGGGGGGCACAAACATGCTGCCCTTGTGCCAGTCCACCCTGGTCATGGGTTTTCCTTCAGGCCAGAGAAGTGAATAGCCTGTGCCGTTCAGCAGGATAACATGGGCGCCGGGGCCGTGGCGGTGCCCCTTTTTATAGGTGCCGACAGGGAACTCCGAGATATGGGCAGCCAGGGTGTTGCTGGCTAGCTCGAACATGACATTAGTGCCGCCGGCCCCTCTTTCCTTCCAGAGCTGAAGTTTGAAATTATAGACATCGGGGATAAAATTGCTCTCCCATATCCGTTTCGGATATTGCTGACCCTTGCCGCTAAAATATTCATCCTCGCCGGCGTAGCGGTCGCGGAAGACGAAGTCGTTGTGGAAAACAAAGTCCGTGCTATGGTAGATATTGATTATAAGAGGGGCTGTGGTGACGCTAAGGAACCGGGCCGGTTTATTCCCCTGGCCGTTGAAATGCTGCCGGAAGGCGTTCAGCGGCGGAGAGAAAAGGCTGCCCTCGCCCCATTCGAACGTCTGCTTCTTTCCGCCCGGAAGCCATATAGAGGTAGCTCCCCGGCCTGAAAGAACGAATATAAGCTCCTCGAACATGTAGCGTTGAGGTTCGGTAGCCTTGCCCGGAGGGACCTCACAGATATAGGCATCGTTGGACATCCCAGCGCCTTCCAGGTTGATGAAGCAGCCGTTGGCGCCCATCCTGGCCCACGGTTTCAGAGGAATAGTTTTCATGTCCTCTAAATAGTAGCCTTTAACCGACGGGATGCCCTCGGACTCCTGCCATTCCTCGTAAGGGGATATTCCAGGTTTGCCAGTCTCTTTCCAGCTATTTGCTGTAGTCATTCTACGGACTCCTTTCAGGGCGTTAATGTGAGTTAGTATAAACCGAAAAGGGTTGCAAAGCAAGAGTTTGACCTAACCCCTTTGCCCCTTCCCGATGCGGGAAGAAGTGATCATGTTTGTTTTGGGGGATTGTATGATTGATTTTCCCTGATCCCAATTTTGGGTATATATAAAAAAGATGAAGTTTGATTGATTCTTTTTATTTTTTGGCGCCAAATACAAACAACGGCATTTTCCATCTACGAAAACACCGATAAAGCCGCGAGGGGCCGGTTTTTGTGGCCTGGTGGAAAGGATCTGTTTAACCAGGTTAGCGCGGATGCGTTTGTATATAAGGCGAAACAAGGGATGCCCAAGTAGTATAACTAAAATACGGCGCATACGGTCAGAGTACATGCCATTCTTCAAGGCGTTGAAGTTGTGTTTGGGAGCGCCGGCTCCAGGACGACGACCACCTCGGGGCATTTTTACACCTCCTGATAGAGTCTATAGAGTTCATTGGGTTTATTGAGTTTGTGGAGACTATTGACCTAACCCCTCCGAAAGTGTTTCACCTTTACGGAGTCTCGATGAGCGAAGCATCATCGGACCGGCCCCTTCCCGATGCGGGAAGGGGGGAATTGGGTAAGGTATCACCGTACAGTAGGGGCAGACCCCCGTGTCTGCCCTTGTAGGGGCGGGTTTGAAACCCGCCTGAAATCGCGAAAATAAATATGGCCATGTTGAAATGCAGGGTTGTTCTCAAACCAGCCCGCAAGATATATAATAGAATAATTGTTCTAATGTATCAAGGGGGAAATGGCATTTGGGAAGTGAGAGGCGAGAAGTGGGAGGTGGGAAAGGAGGCCCTTGACATGACCTTATGATTTGATTATCCTTTGCCTGACTTTATAATAAACGTAATGCTTAAACTTGGTGATTAACCGATAGAATTGGCAGAACCACCGGGACAGATATGCCAGCCCGAACAATAGCATTTTTGCCTGGAAGTTACAAAGGTAATAGTACTTACAGGAGGATTTGGTTATTGCCATGCCTTTGACAGATGAATCCTATAAAAAAGCATTAGAATTAATTGAACAAGCGCGAAATAACAGAGATTTTTCACTATCTTTGGCTAATCTTGGTC
>JACVQG010000207.1 GCA_015661045.1 Dehalococcoidia bacterium
ACGACGGCCATTCCCGCCAGGAACGCCACAGGGCTTCACCTTCAGGAGTACGTTCGTGTGGCATGAGCAGCATTAAGGCCAGGCTGGCATTACTAATATTTACTAATATTTACTACTTTAGTACGCCATAAGGGTATATTATCCCCCCCTCCCAATCGTTGTGTCAAATGTTTTTAGTTACCCCCTATTAGATTAGCCGACCAGCACTAAACTACCGTCTCATACCCACCCGAGAGGTTTGTGGCAACGAGATGCGAGGCATATACTGGTGCACAGCCTAGGCCCAAATCGACTTGACCACCGCGTACAAAGATGCCGCTGGACGAACACCAGTTACCACTGTACAGGTACCACCCTCGGCGGGCAAACCCTAACCCCGGCGTCTACGGCGGGGGCGCGATTGATCTAACAGAGGCTCTCACTCTCACGGGCGACACGAATGCAGTCTGCATTTTACAGGCCGCATCCATCACACTGTATACTGGCGCGGTTACATTAAACGCCAATGCCATTGTAAAGCCTGCTCCATAAGGCATGAGGTAATCGGTGTGAAAGGAGGTATTCGGTGTAAACGAACGGTGATATCCAGGAGGTACAAAATGAGGAATCCAAATATTAGGAGGTACAAAGGTACACAATGAAGAATCTAATGGTTCGAACGAATATTTTTACCAGGTTTACGGCAAGACTCGCCGTTATTATCTTTTTCGTTGCGCTTCTTTCAGTGGTACCGTTCCAAGCGGCACTGGCTGCAACTGCGCCAAATCTCGGTACAGCGGAGAGCTTCGCGGTCCTTGGCGGACCGGCAGTGACCCTTACAAACTCCGCTGTCGCCGGAGACGTGGGCTCCGGATTCCCATTCCCCGGTAGCGCGGTCACTTTGACCGGGTCCACAATTACCGGGACGGTTCACGTGGGCGACGCGGTCGCCGTTGCGGCTTACGCTGACTTCCTCAGCGCTTATACCGCGTTAGCGGGCGTGACGTGCGACCAGACTTTGACGGGTAATCTCGCAGGACTGACGCTCGCTCCCGGTGTCTACTGTGTCAGCGCGGCGTCGACGACTACGGACGGCACGTTGACCCTCGATGGTCCCTCGAACGGGATCTGGATTTTCAAAATCGGGACCAGCGGGACTGGCGCACTCACGGGCACCAACTTCTCGGTGGTCATGACCGGCGGCGGGGTTGCGTGTAATAATGTGTACTGGTGGGTTGCCCAGGCCGCGACACTGACGACCTCGAATTTCCAGGGAACTATTCTCGCAGGTGCGGCCATCACGGTCACCGGTGGAACCTTTAATGGAGATGCCCTGGCTCAAGCCGCAGTGACGTTGACTGGCGCTACTATCTCCGGCTGTGGCTCTAACGGCCCCCCAAACCCCCCACCTACCTATGGCTCGATAAAGGTGACTGGCGGCGGCCAAATCTCAGTGCCTGACCCAAATTCCGATGACGCAAATGCCACCGGTACGGGCAAGGCAACCTTCGGATTCAACGCGCAGCCGGATAAAAAGAGTGGCACGGCGAAAGGCCACTTCAACTATGTCAACCATGTTACCGGTCTGCACATCAACGGCTCTGTCGATAAGGTCGTGGTGATTGAAGTGAACGCAGGGACTCCGAAGACTGTCCTGTTCTCCGGCACCTACGAGGGTGGTTCCTTCATCGTGACAATACAAGATAACGGCGAGCCCGGCACGAACGATAAGTTCGGTGTTGTGGTGATCGGTTCTCAGTCCGAGGTGAGAAATATGCGTGTCATTAGCAACGGAAACATCCAGTTTCATAAGTAAGGGCTGTGAAACCGCTGTGCCCATTACCCTCCGGGGTGGTGGGCACCAGGGCTTGGGGCAATCGCTTACGATCACAAGCATCACGTTGAATACCGGTGCCACGCTGAAGGGCGACTATCGGGTAGGCGACATTCTGGATGGAACGTTTGTAGTGACAGTGAAGCATTTGGCCCGCTACTTATGACCTTTTGCCTTTCGGTGAGACTGGCCTTTATTGGGCTAACGGTAGTTTATTGAAAAGCACGTTATCAATAGATTGAGCCGGTTCTGATAATAATTACTCAGAAGGTGCAACGCTCTGGTAAACTTAGATGGTCTCGAAGACCGTGGGGATGCCAAATCACAACAGACCATACAGGTAATTACCTAAAATACTTGATGAGGAGTTCACAGGCGGCTGTGCCGGACGAGGTGCACCGGCAATGGCCAGTAAAGGTACAATGCAGGTTTATGTTACAGATGCTCCACCTAAAGGTGTAACTGCAGTCGAAATCAAGGCCAGTAATGTTGAAGCTCACATGGCTGGAGCGGCGGAGGATCAGTGGGTCACCCTGTTAAAGGACCCGCCTGTTTTTGACCTGGTAAAAGCAACCGGAGTAAATATTTTACTTGGTACTTCCGATGTTGCCGCAGGTAAATATACCCAGGTAAGACTGGATATCGCCAATGTTACCGTAACTATCGATGGGAAACAGGTAAAAGCTACCGTTCCCAGTGATAAGCTCAAGCTGGTAGGCGATATAGTTGTTGAGGAAGGAAAGAAGACCCCCATTAGCCTTGATTTCGATGCCGAAAAATCTATCGTCATGCAAGGTCAGGACAGGGTATCCCTTAAGCCGGTGGTAAAACTTATTGTTGCCAAACCCGGTAGCACTCTGGAAACTCCTGTATCAGGAACCACAACAACACCAACAACCCTTACAACATCTCCTGCGTCGACACTGGCGGCTAATGCTGATATTGTAGAAGTCAGAGCTACCGGTGTGCCAGGGGCAACCAACAGCAGCAATAATGTCAAATGAGGGGCATTTTGCGATGGCCAAATTGAAACGGTGGACTTGGAAAGCCAATACCTGCCCGTTGTGATAGCCTCTGAGAACGATGCTGCACCATACGAGGCCCTCAAAGCCCAGGCCGTAGCTTCCAGAAGCTTTGCCTTATACAAAAAACTGGTTGAGCCTCGAAGCAAAAATTTTGATGTGTGTGATTCGGAAGCAGACCAAGTTTACAGCCCCAAGAAATTTACTGACCTGCCATCTCCCAACCAGGAAGACATCAAGAGAGCCGTAAAGGAGACCAAGGACACAGTCCTCAAATATGATGGAAAGGTTGTCGCTGCCTTTTTTGTCAGCGGAAAGAACATCCCAAGAGATGAAACATACAAGTTTGTTACATACAATGAGGGAAAAACCGGGGATAGTATCAGTCGCGCGCAAAAGCCCATAGGAGATCCTGGTAATCCATCCAACCATGGTGTTATGGGGCAAGTTCAGGCAAAAGAGTTGGCATACAAAAGCTATGACTGGCAGGAGATACTTAAATATTTCTATGGCAGCGATATAGGAATTGGAAAATAGTTGCCCTGCCAACTGTGGCAGGCATAACCCCGGCATCGTCCCTTCCTGTATCAGCAATTGATGACAGTGGGATTAAAGTTATCATTGCCTGTTTAGGTAAGTAAGTAGTAGGACCTGTTGTTGCTGGATTTCTGGTTTTCCAGCGCTCTCCTCACCGTTACATATTCGTCCAGATTGTGTCTCAGAGATGACACAAACGGACATTTCGTTCAATATAGAGTTCAACAGCTTGTATTATTTTGAGAAGACCTCAAGGAAGAGACCCCGACCTGTCGGGGCCTCCCCCTGAGTTGCCCATTCAGGCTTTTACCGCTTTGCGCCCCCTGCGCTTTGGCTTAGTTCCGGATACATCCTCCTTTACAGTTTTAGTAACTTCATCAAGCGGTTTCTGGATACAGCCCAGCCTGGCGTGGCCACTTTATCCCAGTTGCCCGCCCAGATGTAGCGTTTGGTGTAGGCATGGCGGCTTTGCTCCCATTCGTAGTCATCACCGTGGACAAGTATTTTACCGCTGCCATTTTGCGGAAGTGTTCCGCCTTCATCAATATATCCTGGTCGCTCCGTTCTGCTTTAGGTTCAGGTTCTGTGGAGCGTTCCAATTGCTTTTCTACCATGTTACACTTCTTGAATAGCCTGTTCAGGATTAAGGGGATAGGGTACCGTCTTTCTATTGCCGTCAGCGTAGGTTGTAAAGGGTAGCTCGGAACTCCCGAACTATTTTTGCATCTAAACGGGGGCTGGTATAAGGCGAGCATTCCGATAGGGATGGTGATTTCACACAGACAAAGGTCGGGCCTGTCTGCCGCATGATTCTGTCTATTTTTTCGTCCAAAGAGCCTGATTCTTCAAAATCATAAACCTGTCTGTACCCGGCCTCTTTGGCCAGACCGGAGAAACTTAGTTTTCCGGCATTGGGAATTGGCTGGCCGCCGGTATTCCGGTAAACGCTGTTTTCCATAACGAAATGTATCAGATTGCCCGGGGCCATATTAGCGATAGTAACCAGGCTACCTAAATTCATGAGAAGGCTACCATCGGCGTCTATAAGAATAACTTTTCTTTGAGGTTTCGCCAGGGCCAATCCCAAACCTACTGATGAAGCCTTGCCCATAGCTCCAATGTATAAAAAGTCCAGTTGGCGTTGGGTCGAAACATGATGCCACTCATCCTTTGCGGTCATACAGGCAACTACAATTGCCTCGCCCCTGCACCGGGAAATGATCCTCATCGCTTCCATGCTATCAATCATTGCATCTGCTCCTCGGCAATCAGTACCGCTACCGGACGGGAGGTTGCCTGAGTTTCATGGTATGCCTGTGAAATCTTTTGAACATCTTTTTCGTCTGTAACCAGATAATGCTTTATTCCCCAGGCATCCAGCACCGGCTCCTGAAATATAGCTGCAGAATCTGTCGGAGGGGGCGATTTGCGCCAGCCGCGAGCGCCGATTAGCATGAGTAAGGGAAGTTGATAATCCAGGGCCAGCCCCCGGACGGAGTCTCCGGCATCATAAAAACCTGTGTTCTGATGCATTATCACCGGATTCTTCCCACCTAACCATAGCCCGAGGGCAATGGGAATGGCTTCGCCTTCCCTGCATACCGGAACAAGGGTCATACTGGATTCACGTAACACTGTCTCATACATGGCTTTATTTTCACTATGAGGCAGCCAGACGACATGGGTGATGCCGCATTTATTTAGCTCCTCCAGGATTTTGTGGGCCATTACAGATTGGGTAACACCTACCACGGGCTCGCTCCTTTCAGTCAAAATGCTCTTTCGTGGTTTATGGCATTTAATGCCCCGCAGTATTCTTCCCCTTTTTCCGTTGGGGTACTACTTGAAACATAAGAGCGGATAATAAATTCATTATCCCTCCCTTTTCGAGGGAGAAGAGATAGACTAAATTCTTAGTGTCCCTAAAAATCAATTATCGGAGCTAAATCTTCAGGTGCGATCGAAATCAAGAATATTTCAGGCCGGGACAGAGAAGGAATTTTAGGCAGATAATACTGCTTTAAGCGAGTATTTGTCAATACGCTATGCTGGTTTGTTTAGGTCAGTAAGCGTGAAAGGAGGGATTCGTTTATTGTGGGGGCAATTCATGAATTGCCCCCACAGAGGATGTGCCGATGATATACCCCAGGCTTAAACCTCGGGTGGGGTGTAGGAGGCTTATTTACGCTCTGCCAGCCGCTCGAAGAAGGCTTCGAACTGGTTCTTCATTTCATCTTCAGGGACAAAGGTCGGGTCCATGAAGTCCATATTCAGGGATAGTAAGGGCACGCCCACCTTTTCCTGGAGTGCATCCTTGATGCTGCGGATAGTAGCGCAACCCTGTCGGCAACCGGCATGGGCCCAGAAGATAGCGCCGTCAACTTTGTACGCTGCAGCGTCGTGGACGGCATCGGGCACCATTCCTTCATGCAACGGGGAGTATAACTGTGAGCCATCGGGGCTGAGGAAAATCCGCCGTGACAGATTCTCCATAGGATCGGAGAGGTCTAACTGCCAGTCCCGCCAGTGGTCGTTATCCACGCTGAAGACCATGCAAGCCCCGTGTTCCCGCTCCATCCAGTCCATTAACTTCCAGTT
>JACVQG010000208.1 GCA_015661045.1 Dehalococcoidia bacterium
GCATCCACAACTCCGCGCTCGATGCTGGTGTAAATCTCGGTGACCGGCATGGTCACAGGGGTCGCGCCTAAAGCTTCAAGTGACTTGGTCACATAGCCGCCTGTAGTACGCGTCTTTAGCCCCTTAAAATCTTCCATAGTCCTGATTTGTTTCTTTGACCCGACATCGAGAGGCGGGCCCCAGATCAGGATCATTTTCACTTCAGGGAATTCTTTGTAAAGGGTTTTATTATACAGTTCATTTAACGAATTAGTGGACTTTATATGGTCTCCATAGAAGGGTATTTCGGTAATAGTTGTCATGGGGAAGCGGCCGGCGGTGTAAGTAGGCAGGAAATGGCCCACCTCTGCAATACCTTTAGCCACCATGTCATAATGGTCGGCTATCTTGCCCAGGGAGCCAGCGGTATACATGGTCACCTTTACTCCACCCTTGGTACGTGCTTCCACTTCCTTCGCCCAGCGGTCCATGACATTCTTTACTGCATGGTGCTGGGGGGAAAGAGCAGTAGAGAATTTAAGCTCGATGGTTTTAGCCGGGGCGGACGCTAACGTAGAAACCGGGGCCGGAGTAGCCGGACCGGCTGGCGCTTTAGGGGCACAGCTTACAAATATGGGTAAAGCCACCAAAAGTATGACTAACAACAGGGTTGCCTTGTTCCATTTAGACATGAATCAGACATCTCCTTTCGCTGATTTGGTGGGTCAACATCAAATGCCGAGACCACCCAGTGGTTTTATTAAACTACCCCTGAGGAATTGGGGGGGTATTAGTAGCTGGCCCGATAGAGCTATACTTCTGAGCTACCGCCTGCCTTGCCTGGGCCAGCGTCTTACCCTGGGCCAGTGCTTTCTTGGTCATCACAGCAATATCCACGCACATAGCGCAATTAGCGCCGTGGTCATCATAGGTTACCTCGCTCCCGTTACGGCTGCCTATAAAGCAATCTTGAGAACTGCGATGCCCGGCATGTTGCCCGCAACCACAATAACATGGCACATAGCTCAATGTTTCCGGGTGCTCGGCTGCATAGGCATAAGCTTCCCTTGTGGTTGCCGGGGCCCGGGCTAACCATGCCGGCAACGAGACATTCTGGGCTATTGGGGGGCTACTCTGTCCCGCTTGATCCCCCGGCGCACTGGAGCCACCGCCAGCAGTGAAGCTTATTATTAATATAATAATGCCCACCAGTCCGGCGCCTATTCCTGCATAAAGCCACATACGGTTCTTTTTAACGGGCGAGCGAGCGGCCTTATCCTGTTTTCTTCCTTTTTTACCCATCTGAACACCTCCCCTGAATGGTAAATTATATAATTAATTATACTATTGAGAAATAGATATAGCAAATCATGCTTACTCGCCTTTAAAGACAGCTTCCCGCTTTTCTCGGAAAGCCCGTGCGGCTTCCTTGTAGTCTTCGGTTGACAGCGCTATACCCTGAGAAGTGGCCAAAAGGTCCAGGGCCGCCTGCAGGTCCATCTCAAGCCCGCGGTAGATATTCATCTTAGATAGTCTCAGGGCTATCGGAGGCCCCTTGGCCAGTTCAGTAGCCCATGCCATTGTCTCCTCCTCCAACTTATCCGGTGTAACCAATTTGTTCAAAATACCCAATCTTTCTGCTTCCTCAGCTTTGACCTCTCTGGCAAAGAATATAAGCTCTGTAGCTTTACCCAGACCTACAATCCGGGGTAAAAGCCAGGTGGCGCCGCCCGCAGTGGTGATAGCCCTTCTTGTCCAGGCAGCGCAGAAACGGGCATCGGTAGAACCTATTCGCATATCGCAAGCCAGGGCAAAATCAAAACCCATACCGTAAGCGGGACCGTTTACCATAGCGATAGTGGGAACGTCCAGGTTCTGTAATCCCAGGATAAAAGGCTGAATCTCAGCGCGGTACATTTTTACAAAATTCTTGGGTTGCGGTAGTTGGTCAGGTTTAATAAGACTATCCTTATCCCCCTTAAAGTCGCCCCCGGCGCAGAAAGCCCGGCCCCTCCCCGTCAGTACCAACACGCGGACGGAATCATCCTTCTTGACATTCGTCAACGCATCCAGCATTTCTTCATGCACCGTCCGATTGATAGCATTCATCCGCTGGGGACGGTTGAGGGCCATGGTAGCGATTCCACGCTCTTTTGTGAACTCGATGGTAGTATAACCCACGATTAACCTCCTAAAATTATTTCCGGTGTGTGGGCTTATTTTAGACCGAAAAATGCACCGAGTAAAGGGGCTGCGGGGGCACCCTGCGGACTGCCTCAACCGTGCCTTCGGTGATATCAGCTTTCGAACATCTCGAACCTGTCTTCAATATCCCTGTAGGGCACCAGTCCGGGCACTCTCAACGAGCTAATGGGAACCGGATAGCGGATGCTATTGGGACGCACCTTCAGGCCATCCATTATCCGCTCCGTTTGAGCCGCAGGGAAAGAGAAAATAACCTCATCATCCTGCAGGCCGCCGGCTACCCTGTCGCCAACGCCTGGCATCAGAGCCTGTGGCTGGCCTGTAAGAAGAGGCGATATTATACCCTGACAGGTAGCTAATATAGCGCCCTGGCTCGTGTTCAACATCTTTCCCTCTTTATAAATCCAGGCATGGATAAGCCTCATTATCTGGGCAGGGTTGCAGTGCACCATAACCACATCAGGTACGACACGTGTCCACTCCAGCGGCGAAAACACCATTCCCACATATTCGCGAGGTTTCAACCGGCCCACGCTGGATAACAGAGTCTGGGCTGCCTCCGGAGTCTCGAAAAAAGGAAGGTGCTTTGCCCAATAGTTAGCCAGGTCCTTTTCATCCTTAAGCCTGCCCAGGCCGAAGATAACCGGCCCGGGACAGATTACGCAATCGGAAGCTTTCATACCCACGGTCCAGCCATAGATTCCAGCCATGCTCACCGCCTGACATATGAGGGCCTTTTGTCCCAGGTGCTGGCTGGGAAATCGCGTGCGTTCGGGAAAATCAGCGGACGTTTTAGCCATTTTTATAGCTAAAGGGGGAGTTTTCAACCGGAGTAAGCTGGTTAGTTCTTTACCTACTTCTGCCCATTTTTCTATCTCGGCCATACAACCCTCCTTTTGGTTATTGGTGAAACTAAAAACAACGTGACTTTTTTCACTTGTAATATAGGCCGTTTTCACTGCCGTGTCAAAAACCCAAAGTTGATAGCAACCGCTTTTTTGCAAAGTAGTTGACGGATTGCCTGACTTGGAATAGAATATCCCAAACTTCTCCTGCAAACTCGGAGTACTTGCCTTATTTATTACAGGTAGGGGGTTGTACTAATACAAACGCATTAAATTTTGATGCATGACGACTGAAAAAGTGTACTCCGTCATTGCGAGTGAAACGAAGCAATCTAATCACCTTGAGGCTGATTACTCATCCAAATGTGGAGATTGCTTCGCCATGCTCGCAATGACGAATCATGTGGCATTATTTTTTACGTCTGTATTAGCTTGAAGCACTCTATTGCAACAAGCTGGAAAAAGCCTGAAAGGAATTAAAAATGAGAAAATTACTACTACCCAGTATATTAGTCGCCTTAACCCTGATAATGGTATCCTGCGCTCCCCAACCGGCTCCAGCACCCACTCCCGCTGCTCCCAGGCCAACTACAGCGCCGGTTGCGGCTCCCACCCCTTCCACTTCTCAAGATGCAGCATGGGCTAAAGTTGTGGAAAGCGCCAAAAAGGAAGGCACGGTCACCATATACAGTTTCTACTACGTGGCAGACATCGGAAGAGTTATAGCTAAAGCATTCCAGGATAGATACGGAATCCGGGTGGAAATCCTGGCCATCGCCGGCCGCCAGACCGTGGAAAAGGTCAAGGTGGAAGCGTCAATGAAACAGCTTGTCGCTGACGTAGTCAACACAGGGGTCTCCAG
>JACVQG010000209.1 GCA_015661045.1 Dehalococcoidia bacterium
ACACTTTCTAACGAGGTTAAGGATTTATCATGAGACTGTCCGGCGTATTTGCTCAGTGTAAGTTCGATGATCTTTGGTATATCGGTAAATCCAATATGTTCCGATAAGAAGAGTTCTACTGCTACCTCGTCAGCCGCCGAGAGGACTGCCGGGTAAGTCCCTCCGGCCTTGCCTGCTTCCAGCGCTAATCGTAGACAGGGGAAAAGCCCCAGATCAGGGGGTTCAAAGGTAAAAGTAACGGATTGTTCCCAGTTCAAGCGGGGAAGATGAGTCCAATTCCAGCGTTGAGGATGGGAGAGTGCATACAGGATCGGTAAGCGCATGTCCGGCTGCGATAGCTGTGCTTTTGTTGAGCCATCCTCAAACTCCACCAGGGAATGTACCAAGCTCTGGGGATGCAAAATAATCTGGATTTTATCCCAGGTCAAATTAAATAGCCAGCGGGCTTCAATTACCTCCATACCTTTATTCATCAGAGTAGCTGAGTCTATTGTCACCTTCCGCCCCATTTGCCAGACAGGGTGTTTAAGGGCGTCGGTAGCGGTAACCCTGGAAAGTTGCCCGGCTGAATAAGTGCGGAATGGGCCGCCGGATGCAGTTAGCAGGATACGGGAAATCTTTCCTTCTTCTCCCTGCAAACATTGCCAGATGGCGCTATGCTCGCTATCCATCGGCAGTATTTTCACATTATGCCGTTTTGCCTCCGCCATGACTAATTCGCCAGCAACCACCAGTACCTCTTTATTAGCCAGGGCCACTGACTTTCCCGACCTTATAGCTGCCAGAGTCGGGAGCAGCCCAGCTATGCCAGCGGTGGCCACGACCACCAAATCAGCCTGGGGTAGGCAGGCAATCTCTTCCATAGATACCCAGGCGCTCCCTGAATGGTTAAATTTTTCTGCTGTTTGGAGAGATAGCCATTGGGGTTGAAACTCACGGGCTTGCTGCGATAATAATTCGCAATTGCCTCCCGCACCCAACCCAACAATTTTAAGACGTTCCGGAAATGCCCTTATTATATCCAAAGTCTGCCGGCCAATGGAGCCAGTTGAGCCTAATAAGGCAATTGTTTTTATCTTACTGCCCATATGACATAATAATACAATACAAGACCTACAAACACAATTGAATCTAATCTATCCAGCATACCGCCATGACCGGGTATCAGTTGGCCTGAATCTTTTACTCCGGAGCGTCGCTTAAGCCAGGACTCTCCCAGATCGCCAAGCTGGGCGATGACGCCGATAAGGCAGCCCAACAACGCTGTTTGAATAAGGTTCATCGGCAATGGGTTCTCAGAAAACCGCTGGTAAAGGAACGTTATGAAAAAAACAGCAGCTATTGCCCCAAAGAAGCCTCCTACTGCCCCTTCCTTGGTCTTCCTGGGACTGATTGTAGGAGCCAGGCGATTTCGGCCCCATTTCTTCCCGACAAAGTAAGCGGCGGTATCGCAGGCAAAGGTCGCTCCCAATCCTATAAATACCCAGGCTTGTCCCAGTGGCTCACGGCGCAATAGAATCCATACCCCCAACAACCCGCCCAGGAAAAGGGCTCCGGTCAAAGCCCAGCCCCATCCACGAACGGCTGGTTTACGTTTACCAAACCCCATCAATTCCAGGATAACGAAACCCGGGACGAATGCCCAGGGCAATAGAATTGTTAGCCATTGGGGGAATTCCGGACTTAGAATTATCAAGACAATAGCCAGGGCCTGGCCAAGTGCAAGGTAGCGACGTCCCCAGGCAGTAAGGTGGTATAACTCCAGGCTGGCCGTGATGGTAGCAACCGCTACCAGAGCAGTGAACCAGCGCCCACCAAACCAAACAGCAATAAAAACCAGTGGCAGGATAGCTAAAGAGCTTATAACTCTATTCCTAAGCATTGGTTAATCCGGAACACTACCTTGAAACTTTTGGTCCGGCCTCAAGCCGCCGAAGCGCCGTTGTCTCTGACTGTAGGCCATGAGAGCATTTTCAATATCAACCTCGTTGAAATCCGGCCAATAGGTTGGGGTAGCATAATATTCACTGTAAGCGGCTTGCCAGAGAAGGAAATTACTCAACCGCAATTCTCCTCCGGTACGAATTATGAGATCGGGGTCGGGCAGGCCATTAGTGTACAGATAATCGGAAAAAATATTTTCATCTATTTTTTCAGGCGCAATCCCGGCGGCAGCAATCCGGCGAACAGCCCCTATTATTTCAGCCCGGCCGCCATAATTAAAGGCGAGACTCAGAGTGATACTGGTATTATTACTAGTAAGTTCGATAGCCTGTTGAACCTGATGGACGAGACGTGGCGAAAGTCCATTCATAGTACCCAGATGGCGGATATGAACGCCCCTTTCATGGAGAGCCTGTGACTCCCGTTTAATCACCTCGCCTAATAGTCGGAACAATCCGCTTACTTCAGATTTAGGTCGGCTCCAGTTCTCTGTAGAGAAGGCATAAAGTGTAAGATATTTTACACCGTAGCGGACAAAGGTATCTATTACACGCCGAATGTTTTCAGTGCCTGCTCGGTGTCCTTCAAGCCGGGACAGGCTTCGCTCTTTAGCCCATCGGCCATTGCCATCCATGATTATGGCCACATGTTGTGGAATATGGGAAATAATGGCCATGCTTTATGATGGACTCCTTGCTTTACTTTTTTGACCCTGTTATGGAACACCTATCTCTCGGCTGATAACGACGTGCATAATCTCTGAAGTGCCCTCGGTGATGGGGTATAGCCGCGCATCCCTGTAATACCGCTGGATTGGTGAGTCCATCATGTAGCCATAGCCGCCATGGATTTCCATGGCTTCGGCGGTGACATCTACTACTACTTCGCTGGCAAAGAGCTTCGCCATAGAAGCCTCTTTAAGGCAGCGGCGTTTCTGGTCATATAACCAGGCTGCATAGTAGGTTAAGCAGCGGGCTGCCTCCAGTTGCATAGCCATGCGGGCTAATTTGAAGCTAATAGCCTGGAATTTTCCGATTGGTTGGCCGAACTGAATGCGTTCGTTGGAATATTTTACTGAAGCTTCAAAAGCAGCCTGGGCTACTCCGAGGCTGCGGGCGGCGTGGGCGATACGTCCACCATCCAGGGTTTCCATAACGTAACGGAACCCTTTTCCTTCCTCGCCAACCAGGTTGCTGGCGGGGACACGGCAATTATCGAATACAAGCTCAGCAGTCCCGGCCGAACGGTTGCCCAGCTTATCCATTTTACGGGCTACGCTATATCCCGGGCTGCCCTTCTCTACAACGATGACGCTTACCCCTTTGCTTGCCCCCTTGCTTTTATCGGTATAGGCAGCAACGCAGACAAAGTCAGCATAGGGACCGTTGGTTATAAAAATCTTATTCCCATTAATAATATAATGGTCACCCTGCCTGACTGCTTTAGTTGACATATTGGCTGCATCGGAGCCGGCATTTGGCTCTGTCAAACCAAAGGCTGATATCATCTGGCCTTTGATGGCTGGCACGAGATACTTTTGTTTCAACTCCTCGCTGCCGTGTTCATTAATCATCGAGGTGCCCAAACCTGAGTGTACCATCATAGCAGCGGCAATACCACCGCATATACGGGCTAACTCCTCTAACAGGATACATTCGCTAATCTTGCCCATTTCAGCGGCGCCATATTTTTCCGGATACCGGGCGCAGAGATAACCCAGCCCACCCATACGCGGGAATAACTGGAGTGGAGTCTCTTCTTTCGCCTCTGCTTCTGCTACCAGTGGACCTACCTCACGTACACAAAAGTCCCGGACCTGCTTTTGGAACATTTTCTGTTCTTCTGAAAAATCGAAGTCCATTTGGTATCTCCTAGCTTTCTAAAAGTTCAACTTCTTTTTGTTTTCCCACCCGGTTGGCCTCTTCGGTAAATCTATC